>JAHFQG010000086.1 GCA_023266415.1 Francisellaceae bacterium
ATATTTGAGAAATGCCACAATACAAAAAATTATTGTAGTGCCAGGGAAATTGGTGAATTTTGTGGTGTCAGTATGAAAATGATATTTCTTCTGCTATTGCTTGGACTCAATGGCTGCGGCTTCCACTTTCGCGGGCATGAAAAACCGCCTCAAACCATCACACACCTATCGGTGGTACCTTACACTCCCTACCATATTACCTACCAATTTTTAGAGCGAACCTTTGCCAATCGTCATGTGGTGGTAGATCCAGCCCACTCTGCTTATATCCTCACCTTGCTGGGTGATCACCTCGATACCTATGCCCTTGCCTATGGCACCGATGGTCGACTCCGAAAAGAAAAATATATATATACCCTCCGATTTTCGTTAGAAGATGCAGCACATCAAAAGCTTATCCCCGAAAATCGCATTGTCGTTGAACGGGAGCAATATCTAAACCCAAATCAAGATTTGGCAGACGAACAAGAAAAACAGATCTTACAACAAGATATGCGGCAGGAGGCCATCCGATTATTGGTTGATGAGGTAGTATTTTGGCAGTAACGTCTTTATATTGGGTATTTGGCTCAGAGCCATATTGGGTTAATCAACTGACCAAATCCATTGAAAAGACTTATCTGGAACGCGGATTTATTAAAGTTGCCTACGATACCCAAGTATCTTGGCAATGGCCCTTACTCCTGAAACACCAACAAGCCCACGATTTATTTAACCCATCCCCCCTTATACACCTTACTTGGATTGATGTTCACCCAGATAAAGAAGCCGCTTTGGTTTTAAAAACATTGAAAGCGGATCTCTTTCCACTCAATTTCAAAAAAGCACGTTTTTCACCCAAATCAGCGTTTTGGGGGAAATAATCCATGCCCGCCCCCCATTCTCCACTGAATTCCCCCGTTGGCTTCAAAAAGAAGCAAGCCTCCGTTCGTTATCTTTGACCGAAGAGGCTTTGCACTGGCTTGCCACGGTCCACCAGGGCAATTGGTTCAGCGCCACCCAAGCCCTCGATCGCCTCGTGTTATTCGCCCCACCTAATCCAATCCCTCTGTCGGTGGTGCTCCAAGATCCCACTCAGGGTGCCCAATACAACCTATTTGCCACCCTGGACAAGCTTTTCACCCATCCAGCAAGCGCCCTGATCTCCCTGCAAATGTTGAAACAACAAGGGCAGGAACTGTTACCCTTGTTAGGCGCTTATATGAAAATAGTGGAAGAACTGATGCACGTTCAACGCACTGTCAACACGGGCAAAAGCATTGAAAATGCCTGTTCACAACACCGAATTTGGGCCAGTCGCGTGCCTTTCTTTAAAGAAGTGTTAGCTAAACAACTTGACTTTCTATCGTATTATGACCAGGGATTGTCGATGGAACAACACATTAAATCTTATCAATTGGAAGAGGCATGGAGAATTTTAGAGCGTTTAGTTGAATGAATGTTACGCACCCACTAATTCAGAATACCGTACTATTTTCTCCACTTTGCCTTGATTTAGAACCACAATTTTGTCGCAGCGCTTCAGAGTAGATAAACGATGTGCCACTAAAATAAGGGTGCGATCTTGTTGGATCTCATATAAACCGTTCATCAGGCGTTCTTCGGTGTCGTTGTCTAGGGCGGAAGTGGCTTCATCCAAAATTAACACAGGCGTATGACGATATAATGCCCGTGCAATGGCAATACGTTGTCGTTCCCCCCCAGACAAGCGAATGCCACGCTCTCCCACCAAGGTATTCACCCCTTCAGGTAATTTTTGGATGAGCGAACGCAATTGAGCAAGCTCAATAACTTTTTCCAACAAAGCCCTATCTAAGTTCTCTTCGCCAAACGCTATATTGTCAGCAATGCTGGCATCTACCAAATAAATAGATTGGGGCACATATGACAATAAGGCATGCCATTCTTGGGAATGGACTGGATATTGACCATCGATCAGAATATGGCCAGAGGTAGGACGCAGTAAACCCAATAGTAAATCTATGAGGGTCGATTTTCCAGATCCCGTTTCTCCCACAATTCCAATACATTCCCCTTTTTGAATCGAAAAACTCACCTTTAATAAGGATTCTGAACCTGCTTTTAAATACTGAAAGCCGACTTTATCCAAAACAACCGCATGCTCAAAAGTAAAGTTAGAATTATGAATAAGTGGTGCATTGGCTACCACCGGATGGTAATATTCATTATACACTCGCTCAATGCTCGCCATCGAAGACTTAAATACCCCTAATTGCCCAATCATACGATTCAACCCTGGCATCAGTCGAAACCCCATATATAAATACCCACCCAAGATCCCCATTATCGCTTGGGGAGAGTCATGTTCAAAACACAAATACGACACCGCTATCACAAACAAACTCATGAACAAAACTTCTATCACCAATCGTGGCAATGCCACCATGGCCGTTTTCATCGCTTGTAACCGACTTTTTTCCCGCGCATGCACCCCATACAGCTGAATAAATATATCTCTTTTTTTAAGCAAAACAATTTCTTTAAAGGCATGAAAAAATTGTAGTAAATGTTGGTTACATAACAATTCTACACGCTGTTGATTTTTCCCCAACACATAAAAGAAAGGCAACAATACTTTTTTAACCCCCCAATAAAGCCCTCCTCCTACCCCAAATAGCACCAAGGCCAACAAAGGTCTCAGGCCCACCATGAGAGTCATTAAACTAACAAAAATTAGTCCTTCTGAAATGAGAATGCCCACTGAGGCCATTGCTTCTGAAAAAATAACCTCTATATCACTTGAAATAACAGAATACCATTCAGAAGAATTTCTTGTTAAATAAAATCCATAATCCATGTCTGAATAGCGTTTCAACAACTTCTTTTTAAAGGCATAATTCATTTTTTGAACGGAAAAGTTTTGATAGAAAGATTCCACCAATGCCAGACTACTTTTGATGAAAAAAGCCACCCCCACTAAGATCGCCACATAAAAAATCATGCGACTCACCGATATGTGTTCAAAACCTAACTTTTCAAAATAGGGAACACCTATTTGAGGTTGATTTAAAATTTGAGCAAAAATCATCACCATAACAGCCGTGATACTTTCTAGTACAGAATTTAATACCGAAAAAGCTATCAATCGACCCCACAACTTTTTTTCGGGTTTTTCTAAAAGGGAAAAGAGCTTTTTTAACCCTGTCAATACGGAAGAAGTCACAATTTGTTTCCTTTTTAGGTATAATAGAAATCAGACCCCACCACAGGGTGACAGAAAAGGCCCCATTTATGTCCCACACTCCCATTGGTATTCTAGGGGGTACTTTCAACCCCATCCACAATGGCCATTTAGCGGTAGCAGAGGCAGCCCTGGCCCTAGGATTAAGTAAAATTCATATCGTCCCTGCTCGCCAGCCACCGCATCGTCCCCTACCTGATACCTCAGCGGCTCATCGCGTCACCATGGTGCAGCTGGCCATTCAAGATTGTCCCCAATTGTACCTAGATTTACAAGAACAACAACGCGAAGGACCGTCCTATATGATAGACACCTTAAAATCGTTGCGAAAGACCTATGGTCCTGCCGCCCCATTGTGCCTGTTACTCGGTATCGATGCCCTTCAAAATTTAGACAACTGGCATCAATGGCGCTCTTTGCTGGATTATGCCCACATTATCGGCTTTTCTCGCCCAGGGTACCCTTTTATTTTACCCCAAACCCTCTTCCCCATTACCTCTCATCGTGTGCCTTCTATCACGCCTTGCCTCTATTCCCCGTGTGGAGCCCTCTACCAACATGCCTGCCAAACTCCATCCATTTCTGCCTCCCTCCTTCGAACTATGTTGCACCAAGGTGATAGGTCAGGTGCGAAAGCTTACTTACCAAAGTTAGTTTACAACTATATTGTAAAGCACCATTTGTATCAAAACAAACCCTGAAAAAACAACTATATTTAAGAAGGTGGTCTTCTTTTCACCTTTCAGGAGTACTCCTATCTTATGACACCCAACAGTTTACTGCAGTTTATAGAGCATACTTTATCCGATCTGAAAGCCTTACAAATCACCGTCTTAAACGTCCAAAACCAAACTCCCCTCACCGACTATATGATTATTGCCAGTGGCACCTCATCTAGGCATGTTAAGTCTGTTGCCCAACATTTAGTGGAAAAATTAAAGGCGATCGACTGTCCCCCCAGAGGCATTGAAAATGATGAAGACGGTGAATGGTGGTTGGTAGATGCTTATGATGTGGTTGTGCATATTATGCACCCCAAAACGCGGATTTTTTATAATCTGGAAAAACTGTGGGGGCCGAATCGTGAAACCTTGCAAGCAGCCTTGGCATAAGCTCTTCCCCTGCGCTATGATGGGCTCACATTAATGTGAGGAAATCTTGATGATGCAACGAATAATGATTCAGCTGATGTTGGTTTTATTTTGTTCTCTAACAAACTTCACTGCGTCAGCTGAAAGCTTGGCCGATCGCGCTGAGGTGCAGTCTTTTATTCAACACATGCGTGAAAAGCACCATTTTCCAGAAGCTGAATTACAACAGTGGTTTTCTAATGCCCACTTTCAACCTCAAATCATTGAAATCATGCAGCGCCCTTACGAAGCCAAGCCCTGGCATCAATATCGTGAGTTGTTTGTCACGGAAGATCGCACACAAGCGGGCGTTGATTTTTGGAAAAAACATGCTCAAGATTTACAACGGGCAGAAGCCACCTATGGGGTTCCCCCAGAAATTGTGGTGGCCATTATTGGGGTTGAAACCCGATATGGTAAACATCAAGGCACTTACAAAGTCATGGAATCTTTATCCAGTTTGGCCTTTGCTTATCCCCCTCGAGCAGATTTCTTCAAAAGTGAGTTAGAACAATATCTTTTATTGTGCCGTGAACAACAATTCAACCCGTTAGAGTTGAAAGGTTCTTACGCGGGAGCCATGGGTTTACCCCAATTTATCTCCAGCAGTTATCGGCATTACGCGGTGGACTTTGCTGGGCATGGACACGCTGATTTACTCACCAGCCCTACCGATGCCATTGGCAGTGTGGCAAATTACTTTAAAATGCATGGCTGGAAAAAAAATCAGCCTGTGGTATTTCACGCAGCTGTCTTGGGGAAAGATTATTCATTGTTATTGGCCGATCGCAACAATCCAAAACCCACCCACCCGGCCAGCACACTACAACATTATGGGA
Source organism: Francisellaceae bacterium (assembly GCA_023266415.1). Classification (GTDB taxonomy): domain Bacteria; phylum Pseudomonadota; class Gammaproteobacteria; order Berkiellales; family Berkiellaceae; genus JAHFQG01. Next base: position 5,172 of record JAHFQG010000086.1, read on the forward strand.
TCTCTTTCAAAGAGCGGCTCCCAGAAGGCAGTTTGGTGGCCCTCATTGAGCTCGAACAGCCATACAAACCAGAGTATTGGCTGGCATTGGACAATTTCTATGTGATCACCCGTTACAATCACAGCAGTTTGTATGCCATGGCGGTGTATCAGCTCAGTGAAAAAATCAAACAACGGTATCACAGTAGAAAATAATGTACAGATATACCCCCTTAA
>JAHFQG010000020.1 GCA_023266415.1 Francisellaceae bacterium
TATTGAAACTTGGCCCGAAACCCAATGTCCGGAGGTTATAATGAATTTTTCGTCAATCGGTCTTTTTTTTGAGTCTTGTAAAGCAGTTAGATATTGGTTAAATTCATTTTTTTCAAAAATGGTTGGATTGAATGTGTATGATTTATTCCCTTTCAATTTCTTTTCGTGAGTGGCTGCTAATAAAACCATTGCACCTTTTGGTGTAATACGAGATTTATAGGTGGGGGCCAATGCAAATTCAGACAAAACACGTTCAAAAAAATCTTTGCTAGTTAATTTACTAAGTCTTTCGTACTGTTCAGTTAGTTCCTGAGGAATGGTTTTTTCAATACCCTGTTTTGTATAAATTGCTTCTAGCAATTCTATACTGTGGGGTCTATCGTGTTGAAGACAATACACAAGATAGGAGTCGAGACAGGTTTTTAACTGGGTTGGAGCCATGTTAAAACCGAGATTAGAACCATATTTTAAAAAATCTCTGAAAAATGACCCATTCTCAAACATTTTTTCTCTAAAAACACAACTGAGGTCGATATTTTTTAATTTAAATAAAAATATAACAAATCCTTCGTCTCTGTTGCTGACTCCTGTAATTTCTAACATTTTTTCAAAAAATTTTATTTGTGTTTTATGGTTTATATTTCGAATAGCACCATCAATCGTACCGCATCCATCCATAACAAAACCCACCGTTATTTGATCTAACGGGCTATCCGGACTTTTCAAAAACTCATCAAACGAAAACTGTTCCGATAAAAAATGATTAACATCTCGTGTAAATCCGTAATTATCAGATTTTTTTAATAGGCTAAGCAACGAGTACTTGTACTTAATTTCTTTAGAAACTTCGTTGTTATCTATGTTTATGTCTAGACTGGAAAACGTATCAATTAACCAAGTAAAGCCTTCTTCCGATCTAAGGCAAGTATTAACAAATAAATTACATAGATCGTCTTTCTTGGAAAGTTGTTCAAGAAATAACCTGACTGATTCTTTTTCATATTCTGTGGTGTCATCAAAGGGTGTTTCTTCAAGATTTTGAACGATAGAACCTATGTGCATTTCAGCTATTACCGTTTCTTCGTTTGTAATTTTCTTTAAATCAAACTTTAACAGGTTTTCGATACTTTGTTGAAGTGAGGGTTTTTCAAAATGGCCCACGATGTTCTCATTTGTTAAAATGCATAATGGACGTAACGGCTGAATTTTATTTTAAAATAGGATTTTTTATATGTTTTGAGCTAGGTCGGGGCTAATGATGCTCAGTTTATTCAGTTTTTTTGTGGCCTTGTTGCATGAATGGCCATGTTTCCACGTCATCCCGAACATTGTGAGGGATCTCCTAAGAGTGGCATAGGGGGAGATCCCTCGCTACGCTCGGGATGACCGGGCTACGCTCGGGATGACGGGCTACGCTCGGGATGACGGGCTACGCTCGGGATGACGGGCTACGCTTGGGGTGACGGGCTACGGCTTGGGATGACTTAACAAAATATATACTATGGGCAACTGGATGCCAGTTTTCACTGGCATGACATTCAGAATGCCTGATTCATGCAACAAGGCCCAGTAAACCTATTAAAAATACTGCTTAATCATGTCCAGCATCTGGGCATGTAATTTTGGACTGCCTGCCACAATATGGCTAGAGTTGAGTGGATTGATGGATTCCCCAGAAAAGTCACTGGTGAGACCACCTGCTTCGCGGATCAATAGCGCCCCTGCAGCAACATCCCAGGCTTTTAAGTCGCACTCCCAGAATCCATCTAACCGACCTGAAGCCACATAGGCTAAATCAAGCGCAGCACTCCCTGCTCGACGAATACCCGCAGCAAGGGGGCAGAGCTTTTTGAATAAATTTAGGTAACTTTCTAAGTTGGTCATATCGTGGTAAGGGATCCCAGTTCCGAGTAAGGCTTCCTGGAAAGTGGTGCGCTCAGATACGCGAAGGCGTTTGTGATTCAGCTGAGCACCTTGACCTTTGGTGGCGGTAAAGAGCTCATCTTTGAGGGGATCATACACCACCGCATGGTAGGTTTTGCCCTTATGAACGGCTGCAATGGAGATGCAAAATTGAGGGAACCCGTGGATAAAGTTGGTGGTGCCATCCAGGGGATCTATCACCCAAATGGTATGATTTTCCCCCTGTTTACCGCTTTCTTCCCCGTAAAAAGCATGGTCTGGAAAGGCTTTTTGAATGGTTTCAATGATAATAGCTTCAGAAGCTTGATCAACCTGAGTAACGAAGTCGTTTTGCCCTTTGGCAGTGATTTTCAGGGCATGGGGGTTATCAAAGGCGCGTAAAATAAGACGACTGGCTTTGCGGGCTGCTTGAACAGCCACATTCACGTGGGGGTGCATAATAGAAAATACCTGAGTTAAAGAACTGAGGGCATTCTATCACATTCTATTCATTGTCATGCCAGTTTAACCAAATTTGCTAAGTGACTTTGTAGGGGCGAGGCTAAGTGACTTTGTAGGGGCGAGGCGCGCCTCGCCCGCGGGTCAGGCATGCCTGACCCCTACTATGAAAAAAATACAAACCTATAAAAGGCCAAAGGAAGATAATACTTGACCATTTTAGTCAAGTATGAGATCCTTTCCACCGCCATGAAACTCAACTCTAAAGGCCGTTATGCGGTCACCGCTTTGCTCGATTTAGTCCTTCATCAAGAAGACGCTCCCTTTTCACTCACCGAAATGGCAAAACGACAAAATATCCCTCAAGCTTACTTAGAACGCTTGGCCGGACAACTGCGCGCCAAAGGACTCCTGATCAGCTTAAAAGGCCCTGGGGGCGGCTATATTTTAGGCCTCCCTCCTGAAAAAATTACCGTGGCAGACATCATCTTGGCCGTGGACGAATCCCTCGATACCACCCGTTGCCAAGGTCAAGCCGATTGCCAAGCGGGCTTCCGATGCCTCACCCATCACCTCTGGGATGACCTAAACAAAACCATTTTAGATCACCTAAACAGCATCACCTTAGCCGATTTGGCGCAGCGCCATACCGTCCAAGAAGTCGCTCAACGACAAAATACAGCTCAGGTGAGGATAATCGCATGAGATACCTCGACCATAACGCCACCACGCCCCTCCTAGAAGCCGTCATCGACGCCATGCAACCCTATTGGCACCTCACCGGCAATGCCGCCAGTACCCACCAAATGGGCCGCTTTATGCGCACCAGCATTGATGAAGCCCGTCAACACATTGCTTCCCTCATCCATGCTCACCCCAACGATATTATCTTTACTTCAGGTGGAACAGAAGCCAATAACTTCGCCCTCAAGGGCTGGATCGCCGTACATCCAACCGCAGCCTTATATATCAGTACCACAGAACACGATTCTGTTTTTAAAACTGCCCAACAACTCGCCACCCAAGGTATTCCTCTCACTTGGCTACCTGTCGACTCCAATGGTATTTTATGCCCTTTACCCCCAAAAACCACCCAACCTGCCTTATGTTCCGTCATGTTAGCTAACAACGAAAGTGGTGTTATTCAGCCCATACAACAGGTGTCAATCTGGGCTCATGCGCATAACATAACCCTCCATACCGATGCTTCCCAAGCTGTGGGAAAAATACCCGTCAACTTTAAAACGCTCGGCGTGGATATGATGACTCTTTCTGCCCACAAAATGGGCGGACCATTAGGCATTGGAGCGTTGGTACGTCAATCGTCCGTTCCTTTGTCTCCCCTCCTCATGGGTGGCGGACACCAACAAGGACTCCGCTCTGGCACTGAAAATGTGGCCGCTATAGTAGGCTTTGGAAAAGCTGCTGAAATAATACAAGCCACCTTGTTACAACGCATGGAACATTATCGTACCCTGCAACAACACCTGGAAACGGCATTATCTACTTTAACGGGAATTAAAATTTTAGGGGAACACGCTCATCGACTCCCCAATACCACTCTATTAGCCGTACCCGGTATGGACGCAGAAATGCTGGTGATGTATTTGGACAAACAAGGTTGCGCTATTTCCAGTGGTTCTGCGTGCCATGGTCAAACCGAAACCGCCAGCCAAGTCATCGAGGCCATGCAAGTTTCTCCAGAATTAGCCTCAGGCATCATTCGTGTGAGTTTGGGCATTCAAAATACCCTCGATGACATCCGTCATTTTGTACAATCCCTTAGGAGTATCATGGCATCATGTCAAACAACCTTATCTATCTAGATTATGCCGCCACTACCCCCATTGATCCCCGAGTCATTGACTCTATGACGCAGTGTTTACATCAATATTATGGTAATCCTGCCTCGCGTTCGCATCCCTTTGGGTGGGAGGCAGAAAAGTTGGTGGAAGAAGCTCGAATTAATGTGGCTAACTTAATCGGGGCAGATCCCAAAGAAATCGTTTGGACCTCCGGTGCCACTGAATCCAACAACTTGGCTCTGAAAGGCGTAGCCCACTTCTACCAAACCAAAGGCAAACACATCATTACCTGTAAAACTGAACATAAATCGGTTTTGGATACTTGCCGTCAACTGGAAAGAGAAGGCTTTGATATCACTTATTTAGAGGTGATGCCAAATGGTTTAATTGACCTAAATATGCTTGAAGCCGCCATCCGCCCAGACACTATTTTAGTGTCAATTATGCATGTGAATAATGAAATTGGGGTGATCCAAAATATAGACGCCATTGCCCGTTTCATCAAACCACGTGGCATTTTACTCCATGTGGATGCCGCCCAAAGTGCCGGAAAACTGCCCATTCAGGTTGAATCCTGGGGAGTAGATTTGCTGTCTTTTTCTGCCCATAAACTCTATGGTCCAAAAGGCATTGGGGCCCTCTATGTGCGTCGCAAACCCCGTGTTCGGCTAGAAGCCCAAATACATGGCGGTGGCCACGAACGTGGCATGCGTTCAGGTACCCTCGCCACCCACCAAATTGTTGGATTTGGGGAAGCATGCCGTATTGCCCTCGCAGAAATGCCCGCTGAAACTGTGCGTATTCAAGCCCTTCGTGATACACTGTGGACATCGCTGGGTGCCCTGGAAGCCGTTTCTTTAAATGGCGATGCCACACACCGTGTGGCTGGCAATTTAAATGTTAGCTTTCATTACGTAGAAGGGGAGTCCTTGATTATGGCCCTCCGAGGTTTAGCCGTTTCCAGCGGATCGGCTTGTACTTCCGCCAGTCTAGAACCTTCCTATGTGCTCCGTGCGCTCGGTTTAAGCGATGAAATTGCACACAGCTCTATCCGATTTGGGATTGGACGCTTTACAACTGAGTCAGATATACAACATACTGTGGCGTTAGTCCAAAACGCTGTTACTAAACTTCGAGCTATGTCTCCCTTATGGGATATGGTGCAAGAAGGCATCGATTTAACGCAAGTTGAGTGGGCAGCCCACTAAGGAAAAGCTATGTCATACAGTGAAAAAGTGTTAGATCATTACGAAAACCCCCGCAATGTTGGCACCCTCGATAAAACCAATAAAAACGTGGGTACAGGTTTGGTAGGAGCCCCCGCCTGCGGAGATGTGATGAAACTCCAAATTGAGGTCGACCCGGAAACAGGTAAAATTCGAGATGCCAAGTTTAAGACCTATGGTTGTGGATCAGCCATTGCCTCTAGCTCCTTGATTACCGAAAAAGTAAAAGGCAAAACCTTGGCTGAAGCCTCTCAAATTAAAAACAGTGAGATAGCTGAAGAACTAAGCTTGCCTCCTGTCAAAATACACTGCTCCGTTTTGGCCGAAGACGCCATTAAGTCCGCTATTGCCGATTTGCAACACAAACAGGAAACAGTAGTCGTATGAACACTGATCCAGGCCTCGCCCTTAGCCCAATCGCCAGAACCTATCTGGCGGAAGTGCTCCAAGCCAAACCGGCGATGGTGGGTATTCGCCTGGGGGTTAAAAAAGCCGGCTGCTCCGGATATGAATATACTCTAGAATTTGCAGACAAAATACGCCCAGAGGAAAAAGTATTCTCACTCGAAGGTATTAGGGTGCTCATCGACGAAACCCTTTATTGGAAGTTTTTTAAAGGAGGTACCACCCTCGACTACGAACAAAAAGGCCTCCAAGGTCATATTTTCTTTCATAATCCCAACGTAGAAGCTCAATGTGGTTGTGGAGAAAGCTTTACTCTGAAAGAAGAGGGGGCCTCCTAATGTTTTCCCATTTCACCCTCTTTCAGTTACCTGTTACCTTTGAGCTGGATTTGTCTCTCCTACAAGAACGCTATGAAGCACTGCAACAACAATGCCACCCCGATCACTTTGTACACAGTGGTCCCCAAGTCCAGAAAATCAGTACTCAAATGTCGACTCGGGTTCATCAGGCCTATCGCATTTTAAAAGAACCTCTCAAACGAGCCCAATATTTGTTGGAAGAGCAGGGATTTCCGGTATCCGAAAATACCACCCCACAAAGTTTGTTATCTAATCAACTATCATTATGGGAAACCTGGGAGTCCCTCACCGATAAAACCGCTCGAATTGCCTATAAAATGGAACTCAAACAACAACAAATCACATTACAACAGACGTTTGCACTGGAATATGCGCAAAAACATTATGATAAAGCACAAAGTATCGTACAACAATGGGTTTTCTTAGCCCGCTTTGAAGCTCAAACTATGGAGGAGAAGGTATGTTAATTACAGAGCCAACCTCTAAAGTGCTAAAAACGGCTGTTGGAATTGATTTAGGTACTACGTATTCTTTGGTGGCCGTCATGCAGGGGGAACGTGCTATCATCATTCCAGATGAACAAGGCAATACTCTATTGCCCTCTGCCGTTTGGTACCCTGACAAAGAAGAACCGGTGGTAGGTCAAGCGGCCAAAGAGGCCTCGTCACATGTCTTTGTTTCCACCAAACGCCTGATGGGCCAATCTCCCATGGCGATACAAGTGGCCACCGATATTCTAAAAGCGCTTAAAAAACGTGCTGAGCACTTTTGCCAAGAACCCATCGAACAGGCGGTGATTACCGTACCTGCTTATTTTACTGAAACTCAACGACAAGCCACCAAACAGGCGGCCGAAAACGCGGATCTTACTGTGTTGCGACTCCTCAGTGAACCAACAGCAGCCGCAGTGGCTTATGGGTTAGAACAAAACGCACAAGGATACCATTTGATATACGATTTGGGAGGAGGGACATTTGATGTCTCCCTACTGTCTCTTAAAAAGGGGGTATTTTCCGTCCTAGCCACCACCGGAGATACCCTATTAGGGGGAGACGACATTGATACGCTGTTAGCGGATTATGTGTTTGCTCGGACAGAACAAACACCACCTCGTGCATTGGCGTGTGCTTGGAAAGAGGCTTTGTCTGATGCAGATAACATCGAATTGCCGGAACCCTATGATATTACGCTTACTCAAGAAGAGTTAGAAAAATGCCTAAAACCGCTCATTCAACGTACCCTGACATTATGCCATCAAGTACTACAAGATGCAGGCTTGTCTAAAAAAGACATACAGGAAGTGGTGTTGGTGGGGGGATCTACCCGTATTCCTGCTATCCGGCATGCTGTGACGCAATTCTTCCAAAAAACGCCTGTGGTCAATATACATCCTGAAGAAGTGGTGGCCCAAGGGGCGGCGAGGCAAGCCCATGTGTTGTCGGGGCATCCCTTAGCGGGAGCGTTGCTGTTGGATGTAGTGCCCTTATCATTGGGGCTTGAAGTGATGGGGGGCGTGGTTGAAAAAATCATTGAACGCAACAGTGCGCTCCCTATTTCAGTGACTCAGTCATTCACCACTTATCAAGAGGGGCAAACGGGATTTCAGATCCATGTCTTGCAGGGGGAGCGAGAACTGGTGGCCGATTGCGAATCTTTAGCACGGTTTGAGCTGAAAGGCCTTCCTCCCAAACCTGCAGGTCAAATTACGATAGAGGTTACTTTTCAGCTGGATGCGGATGGTTTATTGTCTGTTTCGGCGGTTGAAAAGAGCTCAGGGGTGGCACATACGGTGGTGGTTAACCCCACCCATGATTTAACCCCAGAAGCCATTTCGAAAGCCTTGAAAGAGTCGGGCGCTTGTGCGGTGCAAGATATGCGGCAGCGCCACCTTCAGGCACAGCGGGTGGAAATAGAACAATTGCTGGCTTTTTTAACCAAAGCCTTGCAAGATTCCCCTTGGTTAGATCTGAATACCCGTCAAACTATTGAAGCGGCAATGCGGTTGGTGACAGACCAAGAAACTTTGAAGCATTTGGAAGTGATCAGTGAATCTTTTATGATAGAACGTCTGAATCGTGCCATGAGGGCGGCGCTGGTTGGTCAAACGCCTGACGAAATAACCGTCGATGTGGAATGAACCTATGCCCAAAATTACTTTTTTGCCTCATGAGAAATTATGCCCTCAGGGGATGACGATAGAAGCCCCGACAGGGGAGTCTATCTTGATGGCTGCCTTGAATGAGGGGGTGAATATTGAACATGCGTGTGAAATGGCCTGTGCTTGCACGACTTGTCATGTGATTATTAAAAAAGGCTACAACAGCATGGCGCCATCCGATGAATTAGAAGACGATTTATTAGACAAAGCCTGGGGATTAACGGCCACCTCTCGGTTGAGTTGTCAGGCTATTGTAGGTAAAGAAGATTTGGAAATAGAAATTCCAAAATATACCATCAATCAGGTGAGTGAGGGGAAATGATTAGCTAGGGCTAATTAGATTAAAATGGCCTTGTTGCATGAATGGCCATGTTTCCAGGTCATCCCGAACATTGTGAGGGATCTCCTGGATGCCAGTTTTCACTGGCATGACATCCAGAATGCCTGATTCATGCAACAAGGCCGATTAAAATTCAGTGTAATGACACTGAATTATAGTAGTTAACTGAGTTATAATAACACGATAGAGGTAATATCGTATCGGGAGAAGCTATGAAAGTACTGAAGGCCGTAGGCCAAACAGGATTGGCGGTTTTTTGTTTTGGGTTATTAACAACCCAATTGGCAGTTAATCTTCTGCGAGGAAAGGCCGGCGAACAGAATTTGAAAAGAGCTTTAGGATTGGGTGGGCTTTCAAGCATTTATGTCCGTTTACCCTCAAAAGTAATGTGGGGAAAAGAAGCATCTGAAATAGAGAAAATTTTGCAAGATGTGTTACAAACAGAACGGGTGTATTCAACAGAAGATATCCAAAAATGTTTAGAAAAAAACATCCATAAAATTGTGTTGGATGATCCGGATTTTAAGAAACTCTCAACCAATGAGAAAGCTAAACAACTTATTTCGCGCGCCCAATTTCGGTTTACTGATTTTTTGCACCATTCTCCTTTTAAAGAGATGCTCGAAAAAATAAACAAACTATTTTGCAAACTAACTAAATTAGTTAATGGTCATGATCAGTATTTTGATGGATGGGTTAAAAGGGCACCAGACGAGGAAAAACGATGGGATTTCACTCAACGGGATGTTGATGCTCTGATACGTATAAAAGCGATACACTCATCTGCGTATGGTCCTGCTTCCCCTGAAGAACGATTGGCTCATCCTCATCAACCACCTGGTTTTTTTAGAAGAATGCTCGGATTGGTATTAGGATATCCTGTCGTGGCTATTGCAATAGCCACTATCGTGACATCGGGTATTATCACTGCGGTTGGTGCTCTGACTCTATGGCCAATAGATGTGTTATGGATGGCGTTTCAAAAAAAACAAGCCTTAACTTCAGAAAAAAACCATCAACAGATTGAAACGAAAGAGATGTCTGTACAAACTGACTCCGAAGTCGTCCCACCTTTGGTGGCATCAAAAATATCCCAAACTTCAGAAAAATCAACGATGACCGAACCATCACTTCCTTCTTCCCATAAAAAAAGTTTTTTGGAGAGGTTGGGGTTTAACAAATAAGATCGCAAGGATACTCCCATGCAATGGACCGATACGTATGACATTGCCCTCGCATTAAGTGAAAAATACCCGGATATAGCTCCTTTGAGTATTCGATTTACAGATTTATGTCAATGGGTTTATGAGTTAGAAGGCTTTCTTGGAAAGAAGGCTCAATGTAATGAAAAAATCTTGGAAGCGATACAAATGGCTTGGTTAGATGAGGTACAATAGCCCTTTTTCAGTTCAAGGGACTTTCTCATGATCGAACAAACCTTGTCCATTATCAAACCCGATGCGGTTTCGGCTCATCATATTGGGGCCATTTATCATCGTTTTGAACAAGCTGGCCTTTCTATTGTGGCGGCTAAAATGGTTCATTTAACCCAAGAACAAGCCGAAAAATTTTATGACATTCATAAAGCGCGTCCATTTTTTAAGAATCTGGTCCAGTTTATGTGTCGAGGTCCCATTATGGTTCAAGTACTTCAAGGCGAAAATGCCATTTTGAAACATCGGGAAATCATGGGGGCAACCGATCCTAAACAAGCTGCCCCAGGCACCATCCGAGCCGATTTTGCTAAAAGTATCGATGAGAATGCGGTACATGGATCTGATGCCCCTGAAACGGCTAAAACCGAAATTGCCTTCTTTTTTGATAAAACGTTTGCATAATGACTTCTAAAACCAACCTTTTAGGCCTCAGTCGAACCCAGTTACGGGCTTTTTTCGTGACTTTAGAAGAAAAGCCTTTTCGGGCCGACCAGGTAATGCAGTGGATCCATCAATATGGTCTCACCGATTTTTCTGAGATGAGCAACTTAAGTAAAGGATTGCGTGACAAGTTAACTGCCACTTGTGTGGTAGAGGCTCCTGAATGTGTCTCGGTTCATCAAGCGATGGATGGCACCCGTAAATGGTTGCTGACGGTGGCTGGTGGGAGTGCCGTGGAAGCGGTGCTTATTCCAGAGAAGCAACGTCGTACCTTATGTGTTTCATCCCAGGTCGGCTGTATGCTGGATTGTCGTTTTTGTTGTACGGGTAAGCAAGGGTTTAATCGTAATTTAACTTCCCACGAAATTATAGGCCAGTTATGGCAAGTGAATCAAACCTTACGGCTGGAAGGCCAAGCGCTTATTTCGAATGTGGTCATGATGGGTATGGGTGAACCTTTACTGAATTATGAAGCGGTGGTGCCTGCCATGCAGATTATGCGGGACGATTTTGGTTATGGAATTTCGAAACGTCGTATTACTCTCAGTACATCGGGTATTGTGCCCAAATTATATGATTTGGCCAAGGATTGTGATGTGGCTTTAGCCATTTCATTACATGCTCCTACTGACGAGCTGCGCGACCACTTGGTACCTATTAATCGAAAATACAACATAGAGAGTTTGTTAACTGCCTGCTCTCATTATATCGATAATACGCATCATGATAGCATCACTGTAGAATATGTGATGCTTAAAGATGTGAATGACAGTCGAGAGCAGGCCAAAGCTTTGGTAAAACTGCTCCGCTCTTTTCCGGCTAAGGTTAATTTAATTCCTTTCAACACTTTTTCCAACACCGAGTATCAGCGGTCTTCTCCGGAAGCCATTGCTGCTTTCCGTGATATTTTAATAGCGGCTGGTATTATGACGTTTACCCGTAAAACTCGGGGTGATGATATTGCTGCCGCTTGTGGTCAGTTAGCTGGCAAAGTAAACGACCGCACCTTTCGGGCATTACGGTTTCAAAAAAAACAGGTGAACCGAGTAGAGGTACTGTAAATTTGAATGAAAATAGGGTACAAAGCACGCTTTCCGATGGCCTTGTTGCATGAATGGCCATGTTTCCACGTCATCCCGAACATTGTGAGGGATCTCCTAAGAGTGGCATAGAGGGAGATCCCTCGCTACGCTCGGGATGACGGGCTACGCTTGGGATGACTTAACAAAATATATACTACGGGCAACTGGATGCCAGTTTTCACTGGCATGACATCCAGAATGCCTGATTCATGCAACAAGGCCCTTTCCGATAATAAAAAGAAAAATCATGGAAAAATTATCTTCGGTACATGCTTATAAAGATCATGCTTGGAAAAAAATAGGATATCCACTTGTTTCTGGATAATTTAGTTACTTTACCCGAAGAATATGGGATACACTATACACAGGTATTAAAGCAATTAGGGGAGGAACACCATATGCAGTTTCCATCAACCATCGAGCGTCTGGCTTTAAAGCGAGGCTGGGAACAAGGGATAGAGCAAGGAAGAGAACAAGGATGATTAACTGTTTACACGCACACTCATTAGAAGAAATCTTTCAAACTCAGTAACCTGCGGGGCTTGTTGGATGAATCATCTTCCATTGTGTCATGCCAGCCTACAATGGTATTTAGTTTTCGTATCCTTTATCTTTTGCAGTATTTTACTGTGTTTAAGTGCTTGTACTGTATCTGAGCCTCCCAAAGCCCTCCGAACGGCCAAAATTCAAACTGAATTAGGTTTGTTTTACCTAGAAAAAGGGGATAAAATTCGCGCGAAAACTAAATTATTGCGTGCTGCACAATTGGCCCCCCACGCTTCTTTTACCCACGATGCCCTGGCCTTCTATTGGGAAACTCTTGGGGATTTAGCCCGGGCAGAGCTCGAACACCAAAAAGCCATTCAATTGAACCCCAAAGGGCCGGAATACCATCATTATGGGGTGTTTTTATGCCGCATCGGTTCCTATCAATCCGGCCAACAAATGCTAAAAAAAGCCCTCCAAGATGAAAATTATTTAAGGGCGGAGGAAACGTATAAGGCCCAGGCGAAATGCGGGATATGACACGAAAAATAATAATGATGTAAAAGTAGAAAGTAATCAGACTCAGGTTTTTGCTGTAACTCTTAAAAAGTCACAGTAGTTTTTGGCGGTTAGAAAGAAGTTAGGTGTTTGGCTAATATTTTTTCAAGAAAGCGTGTATAATATATTATTTTTTGTGTAAATTTGTTTTTGTATAGTAATTTTACACAAGAAATGGCCTTGTTGCATGAATCAGGTATTCTGGATGTCATGCCAGTGAAAACTGGCATCCAGTTGCCCGTAGTATATATTTTGTTAAGTCATCCCGAGCGTAGCCCGTCATCCCGAGCGTAGCGAGGGATCTCCCTCTATGCCACTCTTAGGAGATCCCTCACAATATTCGGGATGACGTGGAAACATGGCCATTCATGCAACAAGGCCCTTACAAACTGTGATGATACACGATAGTACCAGGGGGGAGGAGGGGCTGCTTTGCAAACGCTCATAAAAGACTTACCCACTCTGAATGGGTGCCATCTAGTAGACAAACACAAAATATGGGGGTACAATCCTTAGCATTAAAATGGTTGTGGAGCCCCTTCAATGCATAATACTTTATTTATCGATGCCACTATGGCTGAGGATAGGTTCCAGATTAATGAGCCATTACTAACCTTTGGTAACTTTGAAAAAAAAGATGAGGAAGAAAATACCGATTTATTTTTAGCTGCTAAGTATGGACGTACCGAAATTGCTCTGATGTTGATAAAAAATGGCGCGAATGTTAATGAGAAAAACAAAGATGAAAACACCGCGTTACATTTAGCCTCTCACTATGGACATACCACAATTACTTTTATGTTGATAAAAAATGGCGCGAATGTTAATGAGAAAAACAAAAATGAAAACACCGCCTTACATTTAGCCTCTCGCCATGGAGATACCGCAATTGCTTTGATGTTGATAGAAAATGGCGCGAATGTTAATGAGAAAAACAAATATGAAAACACCGCGTTACATTTTGCCTCTCGCTATGGACACACAACAATTGCTTTGGCGCTGATAGAAAATGGCGCGAATGTTAATGAGAAAAACAAAGATGAAAACACCGCGTTACATTTGGCCTCTCTCTATGGATATACCACAATTGCTTTGGCGCTGATAAAAAATGGCGCGAAGGTTCGTGAAAAGAATAAAGATAGAAAAACCGCATTAGAGCTGATCAACCAGGTATTGCCCGGAATGGGCACTGAAAAGTGCATTCGCACTCTAGAAATCAAGCGTGCGCTGAAAAACGCAGATAGTTTTTGGAATCGATTTGTGGGAGGTTTTTTTCGCGCTATTGTTTATGGTGTTCAGGCATTTTTCATGGGAATTGTCAATTTTTTCAAGAAATATTTTTGGAAAAAACCAGTGCTCACGACGAAGAATTTGGATTCTGGAACGCTTCTAAATCCCCAAACCCAAACC
>JAHFQG010000087.1 GCA_023266415.1 Francisellaceae bacterium
ATTGGAAGATAAGGAACATACCCATAAACGATAAGACGGCTAAGGCTGCCAAAACCAGTTGGGGCATTTGGCGAGACAGTTGGGTAACCAAAGGTTGTTGTTGTGCGTCCATTCCAGCCTCAATGTAATGATGGGGATATCAATGCTGTTTGTAAAAAAGAGTTTTGTGACAAAAGTCGGTTCAAATCCAATACCATCCATTCTTGATTGGCGCTTTGTTGGACTTCGGTGACAAAAGGGGATAATGGGGAAGGGGTTTGTAAGGCATGCGAGGTGCTGCCGGTGAGGCGTTGCAATCCTAACACACTTTCGAAGCGTAATCCGTATAAAGCATGCTCGTGTTCGACCACGAGGATACGAGTGTTTTTAGCTGTACTGGGTTTATTGGTTAACCAATAAGTCACATCGGTGACAGGGATGAGGGTACCTCGATGATTAATGAGGCCGCATAACCAAGGGTGAGAGCCTGGTACTCGTGTTATATGGGAAGGAACAATAATTTCTCGTACCCAAGAGAGAGGAACAAGGCAGGCCTCTGACAAACATTTAAGTTCTATGCCCAACCAAGTAGATGGTACCTCATCCAGTGGTAGTTTACGAGCTATTTGACGAATGCACACATCGTATTGGTGGAGCATTTCGAAGGGATCGACAGTGAGCATAAGCGCTTCCTTGGAAGGGAAGCTTTATCATACCCGTAAAGGCTAGGGATTGTCACCCCAGCAGAGGCTGCTGTCGGACTGGATGCCAGCCTTCGCTGGCATGACAATACTAGATATCAGTTTGTCCATCACCCCAGCGGAAGATTAATTCTAGTCAAATAACTATATCGATAAACTTTCTCTAAACTTATGAATGGCTTGCCAGTATTCATGGTGGGCCACTTCTTCAATGTCGCTGTGGCCAGCTAAGTCAATCCACAAATGTTGTTTGGGGGTGGGAGCACGCTCAAACAATTTTTCCCCATGCCAAAAAGGGACGGTGTCGTCGATCTTGCCATGGATAACTAATACCGGACATTGAAGTTTATGTATTTTGTCCACATTACGAAACTTATCAAAAGGTAATATCCCAAAATAAGTTTCAATTCGAAAAGCACTGGTAAAAGCGCATTCTAAAATAACGCCCCCCAAAGGGCGCTGAACACCCAGCTCTACAGTAGGAGCACCCCCTAAAGAGCGACCGTAGGCAATAATGCGTTTGGGAGAAATACCTCGTTCTTTGGTTAAAAATTGATAAGCGGTATCGATGGACATATACACCGTTTTTTCAGATGGAGCGCCTTCACTAAGGCCATATCCAGGGTAATCGTACATCAGCACTGAAAATCCATGGCTGTAGAGTTGTTGGGCGAAGGGGAGGCATAATCCTAAGTCAGCCATATTACCATGCGAAAACAGCATCGTAAACTTAGCCAGCGGATTGGGGAGGTAAAGTGCCACAATTTTGTCTTTGTTGGGCATGGTAAGTTTTAAGAGATCGGCATCTTGTTCGAAATAAGAGGATTGTTGAGGTCTGAAGAGGCGATGGTTAGCAATGCTGAGCGCAATGGGGATCATTGCCACGTAGCATGCAGCGACCGCAGTTCCTATGGCTAAGAGCCCTTCAGTACTAAAATACATTATTTGTCCTGTATTGTAGGGGGCAGGTATGCCTCGTGAGCACAGCATGCTGCGTTCCTGCGTTTCTATCGAGTATAGCCCAAATTGAAGGAAAATTGTGGTAAAATGGAGAGAACGGCCTCAATTGTAAGATATATGACTCACCAAAAACCGCAGCTCAGCGTGGTGGTTATCACGTATAACGAGGAAGCCACCATACGTGGCTGTTTGGCCTCTGTGGCCTTTGCAGATGAAATTATCGTCATCGATTCGGGCAGTCAAGATAAAACAGTGGAAATCTGTCAGGCATATACCGCTCACGTATATGTCACTGATTGGCCTGGGGATGGGCCACAGCGAAATCGAGGGATTGAAAAGGCACGGGGGGAGTGGGTGTTGTGTTTGGACGCGGATGAGCGGGTGAGCAGTGAGTTAGCGGAAGAACTACAAAGCATCCTCAAAACCACCCTTTACCAAGGGTTTTCCATCCCTTTTTTATCCTATTATTTGGGAAAACCCATCCAATGGGGCGATTGGCGCAAAGAACGCCACACCCGATTGTTTCGAAAAAACAAAGGTCATTATTCGGGTAGTGTTGTATATGGCGCCCAAGGAGCGCACTGTCGACCTTTGGTCGATGGCGCAGTTGGGCGATTAAATGGTAAAATTTTACACTATCCTTTTCCTCATTTCGAAAAGGTATTGCAAAAAGTAAATCAATATTCCTCTGGCAGTGCCAGTTTAAAGTGGCAAAAAGGGGAAAAAAGCTCCCCTTTCAAAGCTATTATGCGGGGGCTATGGGCTTTTTTGCGAGGCTATGTGCTGAAATTGGGGTTTTTAGATGGTCGCTCCGGGTTAATGCTGGCTATTTCTAATGCAGAAGGTGTTTACTACCGATATTTAAAATTGTGGTGGTTGAGCCGTTCATGTACGTCGTAACTTTAAATTACCACCAGATTGCGGCGCCATCTGATACGCTGCGCAAAACGTTATTTGAGCAACATCTGTGCTCTTTGAAAAACGCTTTTCCCTTTGTGTTACCTGGGGATACCCTTCAATATCCCCTGTCGGTTTGTCTCACATTCGATGACGCCTATGCTGATTTTTATGGGGTGGTCTTTCCTATTTTAAAAAAATGGAATATTCCCGCTTTAGTGGCCGTGCCCACACAGTATATTGAGGCGCACACCCAGGTGGATATGGAAATACGCTGTAAAGCGCCCCCTTTTGAAACCATGACGTCTGAATATGCCGCACAAGTTCCTTTTTGCACTTGGGCTGAGCTCAAAGAAATAATAGAAAGTGGTTTGGTGCAGGTGGCGTCTCACAGTCACAGTCATCCGGTAATATCAGAAGTGAATTATCAAGCGGAATTGGTGATGGCCAACCAGCTTTTGCAAGAACATCTGTGTATTAAGCCAAATAACTTTATTTATCCCTATGGTCGGTTTAATCCTGCCGTGCACCAAAAAGTCCGCCAAATGCATCGCTATGTACATCGTATTGGCAATGCCTTAAATCGGGGGTGGGAGGGATCGGTGTTGTATCGGGTAGACGCCAATCGCTTTTGGTTACATCAAAAGCCTATCACTCAGGCTGATATTCGGGGATTGTTTTGGCGATATTGGTGGAATCGGGTTCGGAGGAAATAATCATTGTAATAACCAGTGTACGACTTTTATATTCTATTCTACTAACTTTGTCTTTGCCATTTATTTTTATGCGACTATTGTGGCGTGGTCGAAAGGCCACCGGGTATTTACACCATTGGAAAGAGCGGCTGGGATATGTTGTTGCAACGCAAAAAAATCCTGTATGGTTTCATGCGGTTTCTTTGGGAGAAACGCGTGCAGCCATGCCACTGATAGAAGCCTTATTGCGCCAAAATATCCCTATTTTTATCACCAACATGACTCCAACCGGCCGAGACGCGGTGGAAAAAACATGGGGCGCACGAGTTGAACATTCGTACTTGCCCTATGATACTCCCGGGTGTGTGAAACGTTTTTTGAATCGAGTCAAACCTCGACAGGCTATTATATTAGAAACAGAAATTTGGCCAAATGTATTTCATGAAACAACTCAGTGTGGTATTCCTTTATATATAGTTAATGCTCGATTGTCGTCTCGCTCTTTCCATCAATATACAAAGATACGTTTTTTGATGGCACCCCTGTTGAAAGCCGTTAAAGTGGCCACACAAAGTGCATTGGATACCAAAAGATTTTTGCATTTGGGAGTTAAGCAGGTAATCACGTGCGGCAATATAAAATACGATATGGTACTATCTGTCGATATTTCAACCAAAATGCTCCCTCTTCAACAACGATTAGGCATGCGACCTATTTGGATAGCGGCCAGCACTCACCGAGGAGAAGAAGATAAAATACTCACGGCGCATCGAATCATACAAACGAAAGTGCCAGATGCCTTACTCATTTTGGTGCCAAGACACCCTGAACGATTTTTAGAAGTCGAGCGCTTATGCCAGGAACACAGCATGACGGTGGTGCGTCAGAGCCAATTTACGCCCGTTTTGCCCACTATCGAAGTATTTTTAGGCGATACTCTGGGTCAGTTGTTACTTTTATTGTCCGTGGCCCAAGCGGCTTTTGTGGGGGGTAGTTTAGAGCCCATAGGAGGACATAATGCGCTGGAAGCGGCTTTACTAAAATTACCCATTGCCATGGGGCCGTATACCTTTAAATGTATGGATACCGTGAATACCCTTCAGAAAGCCGGGGGGTTGGTTACGGTGTTGACTGCAACAGAGTTAGCGGAAAAAATGATTGTGTGGCTGTCAGAGCCTGAAACAGCAAAAATTATTGGTAAAAATGCCTATAGTGTCATAGAAAAAAACAAAGGAGTGGTGGGGCGGTTGCTGAATTTTTTGGGGTATTAAAATTTCCTCTCCTCTAATTTTTCAACCACTGATTAATATTCATGATATCTGACGCGGATAAAACGCCCGCATGCTGTTTCAAGCTTAAATATTGTAAAATCATGGTGTATCGGTTAGAGGCTAAATTTTGTTTGGCTTTGAGCAGAGCAGTTTGCGAATTAAGTGCGTCAACTAACGTACGTGTGCCCGCCTCATAGGCAGCCTGAGTTGCTTCCAATGCACTTTGACTGGAGGTTACTACCTTTTCCAGCGACTTGATTTCAGAAGCCGTAGACAGCAACCCTCGATAGGCTTGACGAACATTACCCGTGGTATTGCGGCGTTGGCCTTCTAAGGTTTGATCAGCATATAAAAAATTAGCCCGGGCTTGTCGGGTTTGTGACAAAATACTACCCCCATTAAACAGGTTCCAGGTGGCGCTAATGCCGGCTGCTTTAGAGAAGTTTTCAGCGGTATAGAGGGCGGAATTTTCTTGGGCAATCTCAGCAAAGGCACTTACGGTGGGCAAGTGTTGTGCCCGTTCTTTCCAAATTTCATGTTTGGCAATAATGCGCTCTTCTTTGGTGGCCAAGAGGGTAGGGTTGTTTTGCTCAGCCAGGTTTACCCATGCTTCTTCATCTTGGGGTTCTGGGGTTAAAATGGGCAATGTAGGGGCAATGTCGGCGATTTCTTCGATGGGGGAGCCTGTGAGAAGTCGGAGATTTTCATATTCATCCACCAAGGTGTTTTGGGCGGCAATTTCATCGGCAACTGCTCTATCATAGGCTGCTTCAGCTTCCCGCACATCCGTAATGGCCACAATACCTACTTCAAAGCGTT
>JAHFQG010000088.1 GCA_023266415.1 Francisellaceae bacterium
ATTGCAAATACGTTAGATAATGACTTAAATCGCTGCTGATAATAATCAACGCCTCTGGGTAAAATACGTCTAAGACATCCGCCACTTGCTCTGCAGAAGCGCCACCTACCACCAAAGGCAGCACTTTAAAGCCCGACAAACACCGTTGTAAAAACGGCAGTTGTACTTCCAGGGCATGTTCTTCTTGGTGAGGCTCGTCATTGAAAGTCACATAGTCAAATTTCTCACTGAGTTTCTGGGCCCAGTCGGTGTGGAGCGGTACATCGCCCAGTGGGGTACGGAAAGCTTCTGCCGTAGAAAGTGCTATATCCGGTATCCACACACGGTGAGCGGGCCCCAACAAGACAATATTTTTAAAAGAAGAGCCAAACAGGCTCTGATAGGCTGCTGCAGCCACGGCCCCTGAATAGACATATCCTGCGTGAGGGACAATCAGCGCTTTTAATCCTTCAACTGGCTTTCTTTGGGCTTGATCAAAGAAACCCGTCAGCATGTCTTGTAAAACGATGGTATCGCTGGGGTAAAAGGAGCCGGATACAGCAGGTAAACGAATTTTCATGATAGATACACCCCCACCCTAACCCTCCCCCGCAAAGCGGAAGACACACCCCAAACATAAAAATATCACAAAACAGTGGCCTTGTTGCATGAATGGCCATGTTCCCACGTCATCCTGAGCCCCTCACGTCATCCTGAGCCCCTCACGTCATCCTGAGCGTAGCGAAGGATCTCCATGGCATAAGGAGATCCCTCGCTACGCTCGGGATGACGGGCTACGCTCGGGATGACGTAGGGGCCAAGCCATTTCGAGGCAATTATTCGGCCTTGTGGCATAACATTCAGAATGCCTGATTCATGCAACAAGGCCCAAAACAGTCAAAAATGCTGACAAGTATATCGATACGTTTTTGGCCAAACAGACGCCTCTATGCCAGCTTTTTGCTTCAAATGACTTAGAAAGTCGGCTGGATTTGGTAGCATTTCCCACACTTGGGGCAAAAAGGTGGCGCGACGACGTCCATCTTTCAAAATCCAGCCGGCCTCATGAGGCACCACCGCGTCTAGCCACGCTTGTTCGGTGGGGAAAAAAACAGCTTCCGGGGCACTTAAAACCGAAATTTCGATGCTAATATCAGCCCATTCAGCCGCTTCTAAAGCGGGAAACCGACTATCGCCAAAAGCGCTTTCAAACGCATTGTGAGCCACATCTTGAATTAAAGGCTGGTAGGCCTCTAATGTGCCAATACACCCTCGTAATTGTTTTTGTTTTGTTAACGTCACAAAAGATGCCCCCTTTTGGGTTAAAGTTGGGGGATAATCGGACAAGACAGGCACCAAGGGCCCTTGGTAATCCAGACCATGCTGTATACTGTTGTGGGCTATTTTTTTTAAGAGCGATTGCTCGTGTAAGGAAAGTTTAGTCACGGCGTAACCTCTCGTTGGTGGCAATAGGCGTTGGATAGCGTTGTACGATGATATAAGAAGAAGCTATAAAGGTCATGAGAGTGGTAATTTGAATTAAATAATAAGCGGTATCGCCTATCAGGCTCATAGTTTCGGCATAATATGCAATGAGCAAAGAAAATTCGCTTACCTGCCCCAGTCGCATACCCAATTCCCAGGCTAATGATTCTGAATGTTGGGTGTGTCGAAGCAATACTTTAAACACAAAGGGTTTGGCAAGCAATAAGATAAGGGCTAGTAAGGAAGCAGGCACCAACACCAGTTTCACGACATGGAAATCTATTTCGGCGCCTAAGGAAAAAAAGAACAAGATAAGAAAAAAATCGCGTAAAGGTTTTAGACTTTCAGAAATAAATCGAGAAATAGGACTGGCGGCAAGAGCAACCCCTGCCATAAAGGCACCAATTTCAAACGAAAGCCCTAAATAGGCGGCTAACTCTCCCACCCCCAAGCACCAAGCAATGGCCATGAGGAAAATAAATTCATGAAGTTTGTTAAATCGATGGATAAGGCGGGATAAGAAATAATATTCTAGCGCCCAAACAATCACCAGCAAGCCAGGCACGGCCAGCAGTATTTTCAGAACCAAAAACCAAGAGATCCCTTCGCCAGAGCTCATGCCTTGGAGGGCCAACAAGCTAAAAATGGCAATAATGTCTTGTAGCAAAAGTACGCTGATGGCCACTTCACCGATACGTTGGTGGTGCAGCACAGTGGTAGGGAGGAGTTTTAAACCTAAAATGGTGCTAGAGAACATCATGGCAATACCCACAATGCCCGATTCTATTATGTTGAAACCGGACAGATAGCCCAGTACGAAGCCAAGACAGCCGAAGAGCGCCGAACTAATTAGGGTAACTAACAATGTTTCTTGTAGGAGTCGCCACAAACTTCGGGGATTCAATTGTAATCCGAGTAAAAACAATAAGAAAATAATGCCAAAATTGCCCGCTTCTTCCACAATTTTGGGTTCACGAACTAAGCCCAGCCCCCAAGGGCCCAGAGCGACTCCCACTAACATATAGGCAATGAGGAGAGACTGGCGGGTGTACAAAGCCAAAGTGGCCATGAGCCCTGCCCCCACAAAAATGAGAAATAAAGCGTGATAGAGGGTTGTCTGCATACCTTGATTGTGGCAAGCTTTTTTAAGAAATACAAGGAAACATCTCATGTTAGCAAAAGCCAAAGAGGCGCATCGGGCAGATCGGTGGGCAGAGGCAATAGAAAAATATACAGCCGTAATAATGAGTAAAGGCGAAGCGTGTCTTGCCCATCATGAGTTGCATGACTACTACAGCGCCCACGTTAATCTAGGCCACTGTTATGCCCAACAAGATGATTTTGAGCAGGCGTTGTTTCATTATCAAGAAAGTTTGCTGATAGCCCCTCACCCCACCGTACAACTGAATGCTGGGTTAATTTTGGTACAAATGGGTCGTTTTGAAGAAGCCAAGCCTTTGTTGTTAGCTGTCAAACATACTCAAAATATAGATGCCTGGTATCATTTGGCTTTAATCCACGCAGCGCTGGATGAACCAGAAGAAGCCATTACGTTGTATCAACGTATTTTAGCCTTAAACCCCACACATGAAGGTTCGTTGCATAATGTAGCCACATTATATTTACAAACCCGTCAACTTGTGTTGGCAGAAACCTTTTATGAAAAAGCATTAGGGCAAAACCCAGACAATGTAACGGCGCGACATATGTTAGCAGCGTTGCGGGGGAAAACGCCTTCTGAAGGAGCCCCACCAATATATGTACAAACTTTGTTTGACCATTATGCGGCCACGTACAACCAGCATTTAAAACAGGTGTTAGGGTATGCGGTGCCGCAACATTTGCGAGCTTTGTTGGGGCCCCATACGCATCGATTATCGCCTTACCCACTGGCTTTAGATTTGGGGTGTGGAACGGGGCTGATGGCCCCCTATTTGGCTGATATTGTCGCTACTTTGGTGGGGGTGGATTTATCGGGCAATATGTTGAAAATCGCGGCACAACAAGGAGGATATCAGTCTTTGTTTCAAGAAGATATTTTAGAGGCTTTAAAACGATATAAAGGATTGTGTGATTTGCTGATAGCGGCGGATGTATTGGGGTATTTGGGGCCCTTAGAAGCGTTGTTTGAGGCATGTAAACAAGCTCTTAAACCCAATGGTTTATGGGGCTTTAGCATTGAAACTGCTCCCCACACCCTTACATTACAACCCACCGGACGCTTTGCGCACCCGGTGTCTTATATCAAAGCTTTGTGCCACCAATATGGTTTTACATGTTTAGCGGAACACTCGCTCGATTTGAGGCTTCAAGAGCAACATTCTGTTGCTGGGCATTTGTTTTTGATAACGCTGTCAAAATAGGAGGCCGCTGCTCTAATAAACCCGCATTATCGCGTTCTTTTGCTTGTGTATCTTGAGGGTTAGGGTTAGGCTTTGGCGCAGGTGCTCGATAATCTTTTGCCCATTGGTACAGACGATACAGAAGATACAGAATACCCAAAGGGGGTATAATCACCAACAGCACTATTTGCCATAGTGGCATAGATTGTTTGGGTTTTTCAGTTTTTCTGGGAGCTTCTTCGGCTTCTTTTTTTGCTGATTTTTTGGGAGCTTCTTCATCTGCTTTTTTGGTAGATTCTTCTTCAGCCGCTTTTTTTCGGGCCGCTTCTTCTTCAGCCGCTTTTTTTCTGGCCGCTTCTTCAGTTGCTTTTTTGGCCGCTTCTTCTTCAGCCGCTTTTTTGTTGGCCGCTTCTTTGGTAGCTTCTTCTTCAGCCGCTTTTTTTCTGGCCGCTTCTTCTTCAGCTGCTTTTTTGTTGGCCGCTTCTTTGGTAGCTTCTTCTTCAACTTTTTTTCTAGCCGCTTCTTCAGTCGATTCGTTAAAAGATTCTGAATCTGCGTCTTCTGGGTTCATGTGCTTTCCCCGGTCCAGAACAGCCTCGTGTATCTCTGCTGTCGTTGTTACGTTTTTGTTTTGTTCAACCACCGGCGATGGAGGGGGAGATTTGGGCAATATTCTTTGTGACAAAACCCCTTCTAACTGTTCTTTAATTTTTTTCTTCCCTTCAGGGGTAAGGGAAGATTCTATCTTTACCTCAGGTGCATCTACCTTCCCTTCAGGGGTAAGGGAAGGTTCAATCTTTACCTCAGGTGCATCTACCTTCCCTTCAGGGGCAAGGGAAGGTTCTATCTTTACCTCGGATGTATCCACAGATGTATCCACCTTCGTTTCAGGTGCAATCGAATGAGTGTCTGTGACAGGCGGAGGAGTCACATTTTGTTCTGAACTGTCCGAAAGGGTAGTAGTAGGCGTTATGGAAAGCGCTTGGGGCTGAGTATCCTCTGAAACAGGCGTCAACACAGAGGAAATCTTATCCAACAAACCTTGAAGAGCGAGTTTTTCAGCCGTGGATATCTTCTCATTTTTTAAGAGTGTCTGGACTTTTTCTTGAAAGGCATTCAACGCATCGGACGTTTTTTCCTTCATTATTTTCAATAATTCGTCTATTTTATTGGAATCTGCCTGGTTTGTTTTTTTTTCTGTTGTGAGATGTAAAATTTTGACCGAAGCCGACTCAACCCACGATTGAGGAGTGTCGCCATTCAACCCTGCCGAAATGACCCTGAACGATTTTTTACTTCCTTTAAACATACTCCCCCCATCTAAGGACATCTGATGGGGGGCATTCTAACACAAAATTCGCAATTGGGAACGGCCTTGTTGCATGAATCAGGCATTCTGGATGTCATGCCAGTAAAAACTGGGGTCTAGTCTGACAACGGAACTGGATGCCAGCCTTCGCTGGCATGACACTGAACGGCCTTGTTGCATG
>JAHFQG010000089.1 GCA_023266415.1 Francisellaceae bacterium
AACCCAGGACGAAATGCATTGGTGCTGTATGTTGCCATTCCCTTCTATACCTCTTACTATGAGCGTTTTACGCCGAATGGCCCCCATGATACACCAACAAAATGTGGTTTTACAAAAAAGTCCGATTGCATGGAAGAAGAGCCTACAGCAAGTTGTTCGCTCTGTAAGTGAGTTATTAGTATTACTAAATTTGTCCATCGATGACGTGGATTGTGATCCCACTTTTCCCCTCCGTGTCCCCCGCGAATTTATTGCCAAAATGAAGCCAGGTGATCCACACGATCCGCTTCTACGTCAAGTGTTACCGCTACAAGAAGAACATCGATTGGTTGAGGGATATACGACCGATCCAGTCGGAGAAAAGGCCGCTAACCCAGCACCGGGGTTGTTACACAAGTTTCCTTCTCGGGTGCTTCTGACGCCCACAGGGGCTTGTGCGGTTCACTGCCGCTATTGCTTCCGCCGCCACTTCCCTTATTCAGAAAATACCCCCAGCCGCTTTGAATGGGATAAAAGTCTGGACTATGTTCGGCAAGATCCGAACATCCGAGAAGTAATATTGAGTGGGGGAGATCCCCTGTCATTGCAAGATGCCGCCATAGGTCAGCTAATTGGCTTAATTGCAGCCATCCCCCACATTCAGCTACTTCGTTTCCATACACGATTTCCGGTGATGATCCCCAGCCGTATTACCCCTGAACTACTTCAAAACATTCAATGCCGCCTGCCCACCACCTTTGTACTACATATTAATCACCCCAATGAAATTGATACGGCCTTAAAAGAAGCCGTTCAATGCCTCAAACAAGCAGGTATCTTAGTTTTAAACCAATCAGGTTTGCTAAAAGGGGTAAATGATTCAGTGGATACCCTCATTGAGCTCAGTTATCAACTCTTTGCGGCTGGTATTTTACCTTACTACATGAATTGTCTGGACAAAGTGGCTGGAGCACATCATTTTGACCTACCCCTAACTACTGCGCGCCAACTCATGAAAGCCCAACAAGAGGCCTTGCCAGGGTACTTAATGCCCCGTTGGATGGTAGAAGTACCAGGCGAAAAAAGTAAAATTCCACTCCAATTTTTCCTATAAGAGGCATCACCCCCTTAAAAGACACCACGGAGGCAAAACGAGATGCTATCCAGCCTTTATTAGAGCATATCCCCACAGCACCCTCCAAATCACCACGATCCCCAGCCTCCTAGGCTCTTCTAAAATTGGAAAAAATCCTCTATACTAACCAGTAAATTATAGACTCTGAGGTGAGAATTGACTGGTATAAAGGGCCTTGTTGCATGAATCAGACATTCTGAATGTCATGCCAGTGAAAACTGGCATCCAGTTGCCTGTAGTATATATTTTGTTAAGTCATCCCGAACGTAGCCCGTCATCCCGAACGTAGCCCGTCATCCCGAGCGTAGCCCGTCATCCCGAGCGTAGCCCGTCATCCCGAGCGTAGCCCGTCATCCCGAGCGTAGCGAGGGATCTCCTTATGCCATGGAGATCCTTCGCTACGCTCAGGATGACGTGAGGGGCTCAGGATGATGTGGAAACATGGCCATTCATACAACAAGGCCATAGGAAGGATGTCAAAATTGCCTCACAGACTGAACTGACCTATAGCCTTTCGGTAAGAGCTGCCCTCGTTTACCGCGATCGGAGAAATACGCATCCAACTCTCGAGCGGACAGGGTTAATTTGCGTCCCCCTGTTGTAGTGAGTTCAACCCCTTGTTTTCCTTGTAAAATCAAGGCGGCAATAAGGGCCTCTGACGCATCTTTGATTTGCATGAGTTTATTTCCCTTGCCTTTGGTCAATACCGGAATATCCTCTAACGACAAGATCATCAAACGACCGTCTTGACTCACCAACACAAGTCGGGATTTGGCTGGCTCTGTGATTAAACAAGGAGGCAAGGCGGTAGATCCCTCTGGGCAATTGAGCAAAGCCTTCCCCGTTTTGGTCCGGCTTTCCATTTCAGAAACAGGTGTTATAAATCCATACCCTTTGGTAGAACACAGGAACATTTTATAAGTGTCATGGAGGGCCAACATGCCCACAAAAGAGGTTCCTGGGGGAGGTTGAAATCGTGCCGTAAGGGGATCTCCAAACCCACGCGCACTGGGCAACGAATGAATGAGGGTAGAATAACTTCGCCCTGTAGCATCTAAAAAACCCACCATTTGGTTGGATTTGGCTTTCAATTGTCCTAAAAAAGTGTCACCCACCTTATAGGTAAGCTGACTACCATCCACCTCGTGACCTTTTGCTTGTCGTATCCATCCCATTTTGGATAAAACAACTGTCACATCATCCGCGGGCAGAGTGGTGGTTTCATCCAAGGCCTGCGCTTGTTCCCGAGCCACTATTTTAGTCCGTCGCTTATCCCCAAATTGTGCGGCATCTGCCTCCAATTCTTTTTTAACAAAGGCGTTTAATTTAGAATCACTTTTCAGTGTTTTTTCTAAATCTACTTGTTCGGCCTTGAGTTCTTTTTGTTCGCCCACAATTTTTTGCTCTTCTAATTTAGCCAAATGCCTCAACTTCAATTCTAAAATAGCTTCAGCTTGAATATCACTCAATTTAAACTGTTTCATCAGGTGTTGTTTAGGCTCTTCTTCATACCGAATAATACGAATCACTTCATCTAGATTTAAATATGCTATAAGCAATCCGTCCAACACATGTATGCGAGCCAAAATTTTATCCAACCGAAATTGGAGTCGTTTTCGAACCGTCTCACACCGAAATACCAGCCATTCTTGCAATAAGTCCAGAATGTTTTTCACTTTTGGACGACCATCCAGACCAATGAGATTCAAATTGACCCGGACCACACGTTCACATTCAGTGGTGGCAAACAAATGATTCATCACCAAATCGGCGTCTACTTGGCCGGATTTTAAAACCACCACAATACGCACTGGATTATCGTGATCAGATTCATCCCGCAAATCCACCACCATAGGCAGCTTTTTAAGCTCCATTTGCTTGGCTATTTGTTCTAAAATTTTGTTGACAGGCACCTGATAAGGTAAGGCATTCACAATAATTTCATTGCCTTTTTGTTGATAGGTCGCTCGCACCCGCAAGGTACCATTCCCCGTTGTATACAAGGCCTTTAACTCTGCTTTAGGGGTAATAATCTCCCCGCCTGTGGGAAAATCAGGTCCGGGTAAATATTTGAGCAATTCAGATAAAGAAGCCTTGGGATTATCCAACAGATACACACAAGCGGCTATCACTTCTCCTGCATTGTGGGGAGGGATATCGGTGGACATACCCACCGCAATACCTGCAGAGCCATTCAGCAGCACCACAGGTAAGCGGGCAGGGAGTATTTTAGGTTCTTCTAATGTGCCATCAAAATTGGATTGCCAATCTACGGTACCTTGCCCCAATTCTGACAATAATACCTCGGCAAATTTGGACAATCGCGCTTCGGTATACCGCATGGCTGCAAAAGATTTTGGATCATCAATCGAACCCCAATTTCCTTGCCCATCAATGAGGGGGTATCGGAAATGGAAGGGTTGGGCCAATAAAACCATGGCCTCATAACAAGCGCCATCTCCATGGGGATGAAATTTCCCCAAGACATCCCCAATGGTCCGTGCCGACTTTTTATATTTAGCTGAAGAACTTAGTCCTAGTTCAGACATGGCATAGATAATGCGACGTTGCACTGGTTTCAGTCCATCGCCCAAATGGGGTAAAGCCCGGTCCAAAATGACATACATCGAATATTCAAGGTACGATTTTTCGGTAAATTGGCTCAACGGCAGTTGTTCTGTGTCTGTTTTAAAAAATGCCATGCATCATCCTTCTGCCAGGTCGCCTTTCGTTTCTAACCATTCTTTACGATCGGACGCTCTTTTTTTGGCCAAGAGGAGATCGAGCCCGACGGCCACATCTTCCTCAGGATGCAAGATGAGCTGAACTAATCGCCGGGTATTGGGATCGAGCGTGGTCTCCCGAAGCTGCAAGGGATTCATCTCTCCCAACCCTTTAAACCGTTGAACCACACACTTGGTTTTGGTCTTTTCCGCTTGAATTTTCTTCAAAATAACCTCTTTTTCGCTGTCATCCAAGGCATAATAAACCTGTTTTCCCGCATCGATGCGGTACAAAGGAGGCATGGCCACGAACACGTGCCCTTCTTGGACCAGGGTAGGAAAATGTTTAACAAATAAGGCACACAGCAAAGTCGCGATGTGTTGGCCGTCTGAATCAGCGTCAGCTAGAATGCAAATTTTGCCATAGCGAAGCCCTGCCAAATCGGTCTTACCCGGATCTAACCCAATGGCTACCGCAATATCATGCACTTCCTGCGATTGTAATACCTCCGAAGAAGATACTTCCCATGTGTTCAAAATTTTGCCTCGAAGCGGCATAATGGCTTGAAAGTCTCGGTCTCGTGCCTGTTTGGCAGAGCCGCCTGCAGAATCGCCTTCTACCAGAAACAACTCGGTGCGTTTTAGATCTTGCGACAAACAATCGGTCAATTTCCCAGGCAACGGAGGTCCTTGGGTAATTTTTTTTCGAATCACCTGTTTGCTGGCCTTAAGTCGTAAAGTAGCTTTTTCAATGGCCAGGGCCGCGATAGCCTCCCCAAAGGCTACATGTTGGTTAAGCCATAAACTGAAGGTATTTTTGAGGGTGTTTTGCACAAAAGGTGCTGCATCGCGGGAAGAAAGCCGTTCTTTGGTTTGACCAGAAAATTGGGGATCTTGCATTTTGAGCGATAACACGAAGGCACACCCATCCCAGATATCTTCTGGGGTCAGTTTCAGCCCTTTTGGAAGTAAGTTACGTAATTCACAAAATTCTCGAATAGCATCTGATAAACCACTGCGAAATCCATTAACATGTGTACCCCCTTGTGGGGTTGGAATGAGATTGACATAACTTTCAGTCAATCCTTCTCCTTTATCGGTCAACCAATTCACCGCCCAATGAATTTCTTCTGTTTCAGCCGTCATATTGCCCACAAAAGGTTCTTCCAGGAGGGTATTGTCTTTCAATTGTTCGGTTAAATAGGCCGGTAAGCCATCTTCATAGTACCATTCTTGGTTTTCTTGGGTATTTTCATCTAAAAAAGACACTTTAAGCCCTGGACACAACACCGCTTTGGCCTTCAAATTTTGAATCAGCCCTGGGACAGAAAATTTAA
>JAHFQG010000090.1:0-2613 GCA_023266415.1 Francisellaceae bacterium
CTTGGGCTAAATCTAATCCGGATAAACCTGAAAAAGCGTGAATATGTTGTTTGGCTGAATTGATAGAATGGATATCTCCGGCCATGAGGCAGGCTTTTAGGGCGCCTTGGTCACGTAATACATGGGTGAGCGCGCGAGTATCAATCCCAGATATCCCAACCACGTGGTGTCTTTTCAAAAAATGGAGAAGGTTTTCTTGGCACCGATGGTGGTGGGTATGGATACAAAGGTCACGGACTATCAAGGCTTCGAGGTAGACGGCGCCTGATTCGTTGTCTGTGGCATTAGTACCCACATTACCGATATGGGGGTAGGTGAAGGTGAGTATTTGTTTGGCGTAGGAGGGATCGGTGAGAATTTCTTGGTAGCCCACCAAAGCGGTATTAAAAACCACTTCGCCTACCCGAGTGCCCGGGACGCCGATGGAATATCCGTCAAAAATTTGGCCGTTTTCGAGAACCAGCCTTGCTGTATATGCCATCCGACCAACCTCCAAGCGGAAATACCGCTTAGAGGGGCATTTTACGGCAGCTGTCGGTCTTTGTCCATGAGAGAATACAAGCCAGGTGACTGATTAACAATCCATTGAGCGGCTTGTAGGGCACCTATGGCAAAGGGGCGGCGATCAGAGACTTGGTGTTGTAATATCAATCGTTCCCCTTCAGACACAAACCACACTTGGTGCTCGCCTGGGGTATCACCCATGCGCAATGAAGAATAGTGTACTGCTCGAGGAGCGAGTGCACGCCCCAAAGCCAAAGCGGTACCCGAAGGCACATCTCGTTTATCTCGTCGATGTGCCTCTATAATATGTACATCCCAGGTGGGAGGCAGCATTTGGTGGACGTGTGCGATTAATTGTTGTAATACCTGAACCCCCCAAGCCATATTAGATGCTTGCAAGATGGGAATAGTCTCAGAGGCTTGTTGGATAATGGCTTGTTCATGCTCTGATAGACCCGTGGTTCCTGTGATCAGAGGGATTTGATGTGCGGCACAGGCACGAGCACAATGTACCGTGGCTTCAGGCACTGAAAAGTCGATGACGACATCGGCTTTTTCGATGTCTAATACTTCTTGTAAGTCTGTACGATGTGAAATTTCTTCAAGCACACAACGACCAACTCGACCTGTGCGGCCTGAAACAGCAATAGATAACATGAGCATCTCCTTGCGGGCGAGGCGCGCCTCGCCCCTACGACTGATACCGCGCGATTTTCTTTTTCCAAGCCTCTACTTTCGGGCTGTGCACACTTTCCAGCTTTAACGCTTCCAGGGCTTGTTTCTGCGCACGATTTAAACTCACGGGTGTTTCCACCATCACGCGACACAATAAATCACCCGTATCGTGGCTACGAAGGGGTTTGATGCCTTTACCACGCATACGAAAGAGTTTTTCATTTTGAGTTTCGGGGGGTATTTTCAGCTTTAACACCCCTTCGGTAAGAGTAGGCACTTCCACTTCGCCACCCAATGTGGCGATTACCATATTGATGGGTACTTCACAGTATAAATCCTTCCCTTCTCGCACAAAAATATCGTGTTTTTTGAGCTGTACTTGGACATACAAATCGCCTGCTTGACCGCCTTGAGGACCTGCTTCGCCTTCCCCCGACAAACGAACTTGATCTCCATTATCTACCCCCGCAGGAATAGACACTTTGAGGTTTTTTTCGTGTTGAACCCGACCTTGCCCCCGGCAATGACGGCACGGATCTGAGATGGTGGTGCCTTGCCCACGGCAAGTAGGGCAAGTTTGTTGCATAGAAAAGAAGCCTTGCTGCATCCGTACTTGGCCGTGGCCGTTGCATGCATGGCAGTTAACCGGCTTAGAACCTTTGGCAGCACCAGAGCCCGAACACTCTTCACATTTAGCCCAAGTGGGGATCCGAATGGTGGTTTGAACCCCTTTCACAGCGTCTTCTAATGACAAGGTTAAATCGTATTGTAGATCGGACCCACGTTGTCGCCGTTTCCCCTGGTGCCCAGAGGCCGCCCCAAAAATATCGCCAAAAATGTCTTCAAAGGCTCGTTCAAAGCCACCTCCGCCTTGAAAGCCAGCCCCAAAGGGGTTGCCTCCTCCGCCCCCCCCTTGCATGCCCGCTTCGCCGAAGCGATCATACGTGGCCTTTTTCTCTGCGTTTGACAGAACGTCATAGGCATGGCTAATTTCTTTAAAGCGCTTTTCGGCGTCTTTATCATTTGGGTTGCGATCTGGGTGGTATTTCATCGCAAGCTTTCGATAGGCTTTTTTAATTTCCTCTTCGGTGGCACTCTTTGAAACACCCAGAATACTGTAGTAATCTTCCGCCATATTGGTTTACTTCTTATCCCCTTTCACTTCCTCAAAATCAGCATCCACCGCATCTCCATGCGCTGTATGGGTAGTGCTGTCTTGTGCTCCTCCCTCTGTGCCACCACTCGCATCCCCCCCCGTTTGCTGATACACACGTTCTGCCAGCTTACCCGACACTGTGGCCAAATTCTCAGTTTTGGCTTCGATATCGGCTTTGTTTTTGCTTTCAATAGCTGTTTTAAGCGTAGCGATGGCGCCCTCAATATCCGATTTCTCTTCGGATGTGACTTTATCAGCCAAATCTTTGAGGGTTTTTT
>JAHFQG010000090.1:2623-5144 GCA_023266415.1 Francisellaceae bacterium
GCATAGATAAGTGAGTCGGCTTGATTAATAACGGATACCATTTCTTGGAATAATTTATCTTCTTCCGCGTGTGCTTCCGCATCTTTCACCATTTTTTCCACTTCCGCATCCGAAAGACCACTGGACGCTTTCACAATAATAGATTGCTTCTTACCTGTGGCTTTATCAGTAGCAGACACATGCAAAATACCATTGGCGTCGATATCGAAGCTGACTTCGATTTGAGGCACCCCGCGAGGGGCTGGTGGTATGTTAGCCAAATCGAACTGCCCCAACAATTTATTGTGAGAAGCTTGGTTACGCTCCCCTTGGTAAACCTTGATGGTCACGGCGGTTTGGCGATCATCCGCGGTAGAAAAGGTCTGGCTCTTTTTGGTGGGGATGGTGGTATTTTTGTCGATGAGTTTGGTCATCACACCGCCCATAGTTTCAATACCCAAAGAAAGAGGCGTTACGTCCAGTAACAACACATCCTTGACCTCTCCAGTCAGAACTGCTCCTTGAATAGCAGCACCTACGGCCACGGCTTCATCTGGGTTAACGTCACGACGAGGCACCTTTCCGAAGAATTCTTCAACCAATTTTTGTACTCTGGGCATACGGGTTTGACCACCCACCAAAATAACATTATTTATTTGGCTAACTGTTTTTCCGGAATCTTTTAACGCAATGCGGCAAGGCTCTAAGGTCCGATTCACCAAATCTTCCACCAAGGATTCAAATTTAGCCCGCGAGACTCGGATATTCATATGCTTAGGCCCACTGGCGTCTGCCGTGATATAAGGCAAATTAATATCGGTTTGTTCACGGCTGGAGAGCTCAATCTTGGCCTTTTCAGAGGCTTCTTTAAGGCGTTGTAAAGCGAGGGGATCTTTACTCAAGTCCATCCCGCTGTCTTTTTTGAACTGTTCTAACAAATAATGCATGAGGGCATTGTCGAAATCTTCCCCGCCCAAGGTGGTATCCCCGTTGGTGGCCAAGACTTCAAATTGGTGCTCGCCATCGACTTCTGCAATTTCAATAACAGAGATATCGAAGGTTCCGCCCCCTAAGTCATATACGGCAATAATGTTATCACCCGCTTTTTTATCAAACCCGTAGGCCAAAGCAGCAGCCGTGGGTTCGTTAATGATACGAATGACATTCAGTCCAGCAATTTGTCCAGCGTCTTTGGTGGCCTGACGCTGCGCATCGTTAAAGTAAGCGGGTACCGTAATAACTGCATCTTTAACGGGATGACCTAAATAGTCTTCGGCTGTTTTCTTCATTTTCATGAGGACTTGGGCGGACACTTGAGGGGGGGCCAATTTTTCGTTATGCGCCACAACCCAAGCATCGCCATTATCGGCACGTATCACTTTGTAGGGCAGTTTATTATCTTTCACTGAATCATACGTACGCCCAATGAGTCGCTTTACTGCGCTGATGGTATTGGCAGGGTTGGTAACAGCTTGACGTTTGGCGGCTTGACCCACTAAGCGTTCTCCGCCATCGATGTAAGCGACAATAGAAGGCGTGGTACGGTCGCCCTCGCTGTTTTCAATGACGCGGGGTTCTCCGTGTTGCATAATGGCGACACAAGAATTGGTGGTACCTAAGTCGATACCGATAACCACATTTTGACTCATCATATTCTCCTAAAAATTAGTTATTTGGATACCACCACGTGGGCGGGTCTGAGTAAACGGCCATGCAGCAAATACCCTTTTTGTGCCAAGTGCAGCACACTGTTGGGAGGGTATTCGGCGCTTTCCTGTTGGGCCACAGCTTGGTGATAAGCCGGATTAAAGGGCGAACCCACTTCGGGCACCAGGGGTGACACATGAAACTTGGCCAACGTATCGAGCAGCAATTTATGAGTTAGCTTTATACCTTCCTCTATGGCAGACGTGTCTTGCGGCACATTCAACGCCGCTTCCATCGCCCGTTCGAAGGTATCTACCACAATCAACAATTCCTTCACGAAGGATTCTAAAGAAAATTTGTGAGCATTTTCAACATCTTGCTTAGCCCGCCGCTGAACATTTTGCAGTTCGGCCTCTTTGCGCAGCAATTTGTCCCAATGATCTTGCGCCTTAACCCGTTCTTTCTCCAAGGCTTCTTGGAGGGCAGATGGCACTAAGGTTTCTTCAGTATCATCGGCATCGTCGATGTCTTTTTCGGTCGTACTCATTTTTCGCTTTGTCTCCTTCATAAGGGGTTATGGGGTCATTTGTTCCGTTTTCAAGGCCGCGCTTAATAATTTTGCGGTCATATCCACCACAGGGATAACCTGGTTGTATTGCATGCGGGTGGGGCCTATCACCCCCAATACCCCCACAGGCTGGCTATCGACCTGATAATGAGCTGTGATGAGGCTGCAATGGGCCAAGCTGTCGTATCCGGAATCTTGTCCAATGAAAATCTGGACTCCGTTGGCCAGGATACATTCATTGAGCAGATGTAAAATGGGTTGTTTTTCGGAGAATGCTTGAATCCACCGATGGAGTTCATCCAATCCCCCGGCTTTAACCTGATTCAG
>JAHFQG010000021.1 GCA_023266415.1 Francisellaceae bacterium
TGCCACTGTAATAAAGCAGCTCTGACCTCTGGAATAACCGATAATACTGACGCTTGATGACCACATTGTTCAGTGCGAATGGCTTCACTGATATCTTTGTCCCCCAACAGCACTCGAACCCTTGTTTCCCCTTCTTCAAAGTGCACAGGTAAGGTGGGTACAAGCGCCACCAAAGCAGGACCATCCTGTAAATTGAAGCCTCGCTCGCTGGCGACATAGGCCAAAATGCGATAAATGGCCCCGCTGTCTAACAAGTGCCACCCTAAATATCGCGCCAACCGCTGACTCACAGTCCCTTTTCCAGAGCCGCTGGGACCATCGATGGTAATAACCGGTACCCATGCCATATCAGTCCCCTATTGAAAGCCCTAAGATACGCCCAATGCTCATAAAATCTGGAAAAGAAGTGGAAATACTGTCACACCCAGTTACTGTAATAGGCTCTTCTGAGCGGGCTCCCAGACATAAAAATGCCATGGCAATACGGTGATCACCCTGACTGTCCACCTGCCCACCCGAAGGCTTGCCCCCCCAAATACTGAGACCATCTTTTCGAGCCACACTGTGTATCCCCACTTGTTGTAACCCTTCGGTAAGGGTTACAAGGCGATCACTCTCTTTCCATCTCAACTCTTCTGCCCCCTGTATATGTGTCACGCCATGTGCCATGGCCGCTGCGACACACAGAGCGGGAAATTCATCGATACAATCGGGCACCCACAAAGTAGGTACGGTGACTCCCGTCAATTCTACGCCCCTCACTTCCACGCTGCCAAGAGGCTCTGGCACTGTTTCGGTAAGGATCCATTGAACGTTGGCTCCCATACGCTGCAGGACCCGCAAAAATCCAATGCGATGTGGATTTAACCCAACCGACTCGACCTTAAGTGTCATCCCTTTCCATCCAGCAACCAACGCAATGAAAAAAGCGGCCGATGAAATATCACCGGGTATCACAAAATCATGGGCCTGGAAATGCCCTGGCTCAGGTTGATAATCGAGACATTGGAGTGAACGCTGCAAGGGGATCCCCCAATGCTGACATAAACGTTCGAGGTGATCCCGCGTATCAATACGGCCCATGAGTCGTATGGGTTGTCGGCTGGCCAATCCAGCCAATAACAGGGCGGTTTTAACCTGGGAACTGGCCACGGGTAAGTTAAAGGATAGAGGTTTTAGGGGGGCTGATAGCACGGTGAGAGGCGCTTTTCCCGCTGTATCTTCAATGCGAGCGCCCATGCAGCGGAGGGGCAACAGGAGCCGCTCCATGGGGCGCTTGTGTAAGGAAACATCTCCTATAAGGTGTGCAGAGCAACCAGCCCCAGCCAACAAACCGGTAAAGAGGCGCAACCCAGTGCCCGCATTGCCAAAATACAAAGAAGTGGGGGGGGATCGCAGCCGACCAGTGCCTTCTATCCAAACAGTGGTATTTTCTCGTTTAATGGATACGCCACAAGCCTTTAAAGCTTCTAGGGTATGTAAACAATCTTCACTTTTCAAAAAGCCGCTGAGACAAGAGGTGCCCTGAGAGAGACTGGCCAGTAGAAGCACACGATGGGAGATGGATTTATCGCCAGGGGGGGTAAACACACCCCCACAATGCGTAATAGGATAGGAGACGCGGTTGATCTTAATACTCCCCTGTATCTCCTGGCTCTGCGAAAGAATCATCCCCTTCGGAATCATCATCACCCTCTTCCATGGCACCCAATTGCCATTCAGCGATGCGTTGTAGGCTGACCAGATGTTCGCCATTACTGAGGTTGATGAGGCGTACCCCTTGGGTATTACGTCCAACTAAAGAGATTTCTTCAACACGAGTTCGGACCAAGGTGCCTTTATCTGTGATAAGCATGACTTCATCTTTGGGGGATACCAGCACAGCACCAATGCTTTTGCCATTGCGATCAGACGTTTGAATGGCAATAACCCCTTGACCTCCACGGCCTTTGATGGGAAATTCTTCTAATAGGGTACGTTTTCCGTAGCCATTTTCGGTGGCGGTCAGAATAGCACAAGCGGGATCGGCCACAATCAGAGAAATGACTCGTTGTGGCTCTGTCACGCGAATACCGCGTACCCCACGAGCAGTTCGGCCCATAGCACGTATGGCATCTTCGTGGAAATGAATGGCTTTTCCCTCGTTGGTAAAGAGGAGGATATGGGATTGTCCGTTGGTAATAGAAGCGCCAACTAAGGTATCGCCTTCATCCAAATCGAGGGCGATGATCCCAGAGGCACGAGGGCGTGACAAATCAGCGACCGCCACTTTTTTAACTACCCCTTGGGCGGTAGCCATAAAGACATAAGTGTCTTGGGCATAGGCGGTGAGGGGTAAAATAGCGCTGATGAGTTCATCTTTTTCAAGGGGGAGCAGATTAACGATGGGGCGCCCCTTAGAGGTACGAGAGCCGACGGGCAAGTGGTACACTTTGAGCCAATACACTTTTCCGCGGTTAGAAAAGCATAAAATGGTGTCGTGTGTGTTGGCGATGATCATTTGAGTGACGAAGTCTTCATCTTTAACTTGGGTGGCTAACTTACCTCGCCCCCCCCGTCGTTGAGCTTGATACATTTTCAAAGGCTGGCCTTTCACATAGCCCTGCTGTGATAACGTGACGACCCGGTCTTCTTTGGGAATGAGATCTTCGCGGGTTAAATCTTGATGATTTCCCCGAATTTCAGTGCGTCTGGCATCGCCAAATTCAGCCTTAATATTTTCCAGCTCTTCGGCCACCACAGCCATGAGGCGTATATCGCTTTGTAGGATGGCAAGCAAATATTGGATGCGATCGAGCACGAGGGCATATTCTTCAAGTATTTTGTCTTGCTCTAGGCCGGTTAAGCGGTGTAAACGGAGGTCTAAAATAGCCTGAGCTTGGGGATCTGACAGGTAATATTGCCCCTTCACCACCCCCAAATGCACGGGTAGCCCTTCAGGTCGAGAGGCGTCTCGGCCAGCTCGGTCGAGCATGTTTTGGACTTGGCCGATGTGCCAAGCAGTGTTTTGGAGTCGCACTTTAGCTTCTGGGGGATTGGGGGAATTTTTAATGAGTTGGATGATGGGATCTAGGTTGGCTAAGGCAATACCCAACCCCTCGAGTATGTGGGCCCGTTCTTTGGCTTTGCGGAGTTCGAACACGGCACGACGATTAACCACCACTCGGCGGTGCTTGATGAATTCTTCGAGCATGTCTTTGAGGTTAAGCGTTCGAGGCTGACCATCTACCAAAGCCACCATATTGATGCTAACCACATTTTGCAGTTGAGTTTGATTATAGAGGTTATTGAGGAGTACCTCTGCATTTTCGCCTCGTCGAAGCTCAATCACCACTCGTAGGCCGTCTTTGTCGGATTCGTCTCGAAGCCCCGTAATGCCTTCTATTTTTTTCTCTTTCACCAATTCTGCAATTTTTTCAATCAGGCGAGCTTTGTTCACTTGATAGGGAATTTCATGCACAATGATATGCAGTTTACCGGTTTTTTCATCTTCTTCGATGCTGGTTCGAGAGCGGATACACACACGCCCTCGGCCGGTGCGGTAGCCGTCTTGGATCCCCGCACGGCCCAAGATAATGCCTTGGGTGGGAAAATCGG
Organism: Francisellaceae bacterium; assembly: GCA_023266415.1. Lineage (GTDB taxonomy): Bacteria > Pseudomonadota > Gammaproteobacteria > Berkiellales > Berkiellaceae > JAHFQG01. Next base: position 3,598 of record JAHFQG010000021.1, read on the forward strand.
GGCCTGGAATGTGGACCATAAGCTCTTCGATGGACAGCGATGGGTTTTGAATAAGAGCCAGGCAGCCGTTAATGACTTCGGTTAAGTTATGGGGGGGGATGTTGGTGGCCATCCCAACGGCGATCCCAGCGGAGCCATTGACCAGTAAATTGGGAATTTGGGTAGGAAATACGATGGGGACTTGCTCGGAGCCGTCGTAGTTGGGGACGAAGTCGACGGTTTCTTTGTCTAAATCGGCCAAGAGGGAATGGGTGATTTTAGCCATACGCACTTCGGTGTATCGCATGGCGGCGGCGGCATCGCCATCGATGGAGCCGAAGTTACCTTGGCCATCGATGAGAGTATAGCGCATGGTGAAAGTTTGGGCCAAGCGTACAATGGTGTCGTACACGGCGGATTCGCCGTGCGGATGGTATTTACCGATGACGTCCCCCACCACGCGAGCTGATTTTTTGTGAGGTTTGTTGTATTCGTTGCCCAGTTCATGCATGGCGAACAAGACGCGTCGATGCACGGGTTTAAGGCCGTCGCGCACATCGGGCAAAGCGCGGCCAACGATCACGCTCATGGCGTAATCGAGGTAGGCCTGTTTCAGTTCTTCTTCAATTTTGACGGGTACAACTTCCTGGGCCACAGTACTCATCGATTGTCCTTTTTATCCTTTATGAGGTATCATTTTACCACAGTCCGGTTGAAAATTCAGAGCACCTTTGTGATAAATACAACTAACTTTCATTCCTCTGAAATTCACCATTTTAATGCACAAGCAGCAGACTGGTGGGATCTTTCCGGCCCTTGCGAGCCGCTGCATCGCTTAAATCCTTTACGCAGTCAATTTATTCAGCAACATGCCCCCGTACACGGTTTACGTGTGTTGGATATAGGCTGTGGCGGCGGAATATTAGCTGAACAACTTTCAAAGTTTGGAGCCTCCGTGGTGGGCATCGACCTAGCACCCGATAGTATTCGCGTCGCAAAAGAGCATGCTGCGGCCGCATCCCTCACCATTGAGTATCATTGTATCGCTTTAGAAGCATATGCTCAAAGTACATCTGCGCCGTTCGATGTTATCACTTGTATGGAATTGTTGGAACATGTCCCTCACCCCGAATCCATTGTAAAACACATAGCCCAACTGCTTAACCCTACTGGGCATGTCTTTTTTTCCACCTTAAGCCGCACACCAAAGGCTTTTTTACACGCCATTGTGGGGGCAGAATATCTGTTAAAATTGCTGCCCAAAGGCACACATCAGTATGAAGCCTTTATACGCCCCAGCGAGCTGGCCAAAACGGCTCGCCAGTATGGTCTGATATGTCAGCACGTACAAGGCATTACGTATCGCCCTTGGCGCAAGCAGTATGCGCACACCCCAGATATCCGGGTCAACTATTTAATGCATTGTGAAGCATCATGATTAACACCCTACTGTTTGACCTAGACGGCACTTTCCTGGATACGGCCCCCGAATTTACCCATGTATTAAACCAAGTACGGCAAGAATTTCAGTATGCCCCCCTAGCACTTCATCAAGTACGCCCTTGGGTGAGTTTTGGCTCTAAAACATTGATAACACAAACATTTGGACTGTTATCTGATCACCCCACTTTTGAGCCTTTGCGAGCTCGGTTTCTTGAGCTCTACCATGCACAATTGGGCACACATACCCTACCTTTTGAGGGCCTACATGCGCTTCTAGACTGGTGGGAGGGATTAGGCCGCCCCTGGGGTATTGTGACCAGCAAGCCTGCTTGGCTCACCCAGCCCTTATTAGAAAAATTGGGGTATTGGGCACGTGCGCACGTGGTGGTGAGTGGGGATACCACGCCTAACGGGAAGCCACACCCTGATCCCTTATGGCATGCTTGCAAACAGCTCAAAGTCGCCCCAGAGCATGGCCTATATGTGGGAGATGCGGTCAAAGACATAGAAGCGGGTCAACGGGCGGGGATGAAAACCGCCGTTGCATTGTATGGGTATATTCCCCTCAATACCGACCCACACACTTGGAAAGCCGATTATGCTTTGCAGTCCTTGTCAGATTTACGATCATGCCTGCCTTAAAAGTCTTACAGGCGTTATGTCAGACTCTGGAAGCCATTCCCAGCACGTGTTCTGAAAAATCAGTGGCGGAAGCCAAGTTCACGTGGTGGCAAGCGGAGCTGAAACGGATGATGCGGGGAGAAGCTGGCCATCCTCTCACCAAAGCGTTCATGCCCGTGATACACGCATTATCCATCCCCGAAAGTTTGTTTGAAAACAAACTATATGGCGTTTGGATGGATCTCCAATACCAAGGCTATGAAACCGAAGCTGATTTTGCCATTTATCAACGATATGTCGCCGGTTCGATGGGTGCTTTACAAGCGTACTTACTGGGCTTTAACAATCCAGCCTCTTTGGTGTGGGCAGAAGCGGTCATGCAAAGTCTTTATCGTATAGAGTGGCTCCAAAATATGGGCAAACAGGTGCGTGAAGGGCGCATTTACGTACCCAAAACACGCTTAGCAGCGCATGGGGTGTCAGAAACTGAACTTCTTTCTTTAAAAACATCTCCTAATTTTGTTGCCTTATGTACTCAAATCGGAGAAGAGGCCTGTATAACGCTCAATACGCTTTTATCCACACTCCCTCCAGAAGATTGGGCCACTTTTCGCCCATTTCGCATTCAAATCGCCCTATCTCTGGCCCTATTAAAGGTCCTAGAACGATATCATTTTCCTGTGTTAAGCCAAAAAGATACTCTGACTCCCCTCAAAAGAAGTTGGATAACTTTGAAAACTTTCTGAATTCTTATGAAAAAGTTTTACTCCTGATACAAACGTTATACAATGAGCCCGTTTGTCGTTATACACTTAAATAGAGGTTTTTATGAAAAAAGCTACCACTCTTGGAGTTACTACGCTTGATGGGCTTGCTCGTCGAGCCGTCCTGATCACTTCACAACAAAATCAATCGTTTGAGCGCCCCCACACGGCAGACGGGCCAAAAGATGCACACACCAAACGAGTCACGTCTTCTATGACGCCATCTGAGCCTCTTTTTGATCAACAGCAACACCAACCGGCTCTCATATCATCTCCGAGAGTGCCAGCTTCTGCTTTACTCAGCAGAAGCACCCCTCCCCCTTCACCACGTACCCCTACCCTGTTCAACAGCCCTACCCCAAAAGACTCTCCGCGTCCGCCCAGCAGTCATAGCCTCCTTGTAAGAACCTCTACGCCGCTGCCCCCATCATTCCGTTTTACGGATGTTCCTCCTCGGCGTCATTATGGGGGGGGGCCTGTTCATACCGAAGAGACTCTCATACTCAGTGAGCTCCTAAATCTCATCCCAGATGACTTCAAAAATAAAATTTGCTACTCGAATCTTATAGCGTCGACTTTTTCAAAGGCACAAACAACACGCTTACACCAATCAGTACCAATGCTTCACGCAGCTTTTAAAAGTGATGCGTTCTCTCCTGAAGAAAAGATCAGGTTTCTGAAAAGTCTCATGGGTGAAAATCCAGATATCCCCAAAAAGCAGCTTACTGCTGAAGAAATCAACGTGTTTTTTAACAAAACCTTAAGCACCATAGAGGTTTGGTTTCTGAACAATGGTGAGCAGAACCCAGCCTTCGTGCCCTCCCGATCTCCCATCTCCCCTCCTACCCTTTGTAAACCCGTCCCAACCGTTGTGTTAGGCAGCTCCCCAACTAGCGTACAGCTGGCCTTTAAGTAACCTGGACGTGTCAAAAACTGTCTTTTGTTTGACCGGTGCCAGTTCTGGCATTGGTCGGGCAATTGCGCTTCGATTAGCCAAGACAGGAGCCACGGTTGTCTTAATGGGTCGATCTGAAGCAAAACTGCATCAGATTGCCCATCAAATAGAACAGCTGAAGTACCCGACACCCATCGTGGCCCCCTATAATTTTATTACTTTTACAGAAAATGATGCTGTTGAGTTGGCATTGTCTATTGGACACCAATTTGGCAAACTAAATGGTCTTATTCATTGTGCGGGATATTTGGGCTCTATCACACCTTTGGTGCATTATTCAACCACTCTATGGGAAGAAGTATTCCGTGTTTTTGTGCATGCACCATTCATGCTGACCAAAGCCGTGTTACCGTTACTGAAACACACAACAGAGCCTAAATGTATTATATTTACCCGCAACCTTCAAAGTGAGGGACAAGCCTATTGGGGTGCTTATGGCGCTGCTCAGGCGGCCATAGGCGCTTTAGTCCGTATTTTACGAGAAGAGCATACCGACTTTCCTATTTTTAGCATTGATCCCATAAAAGTGAAAACTGCCTTACGCGCCAAAGCATATCCAGGAGAATCAGGACGTCAGTTATATACCCCAAGTGAGATAGCTGAGTTTTATTATCAACAAATACAAATCCCCCCCGTTGTGGAAGGTCTATCTTTTCATCCAATTTTCTTTTAGAATCCAAGTAGGCCTTATAATTTTGAAAAGGAAGTTCTTATGCCCATCCAGAATGCTTACGATTCCGTTCCTTATAGCAGCTACCCTTATCCCCAATCTGCCCCCAGTCATCTTTACACGCTGGCCAAACTGTTTGGTATATCTGCGCCTGATTTTTCAAAAGCGCGCATTTTAGAGCTGGGATGTGCGTCTGGTGGCAACATTATTCCACTGGCTGTTCAGTATCCTGATTGTCATATTGTGGGTATCGATTTGTCAGAAGCCCAAATAAAAGAAGGCCGACGACATGCCGAAGCATTGGAACTCACCAATATTGAATTAAAACACTTATCTATTTTAGATGTTGAAGCCTCTTTAGGACAATTTGATTACATTATTGCCCACGGGATCTTATCCTGGGTACCTGAAACCGTTCAAAACAAGATTTTCGAGATATGTCAAAAAAACCTGGCCCCCATGGGTGTGGCTTATGTTAGTTATAATACTTTGCCCGGTTGGAACATGATTAAAAGCATTCGAGATATGATGCTGTATCATACTCAAAACCTTCCCACCCCTTTAGAAAAAGCCACCCAAGCCAAGCTATTGCTCACCTTTCTCAGTGAGCATGCCCAAGACAAAGAGGGGCCCTATGGCAAGCTCTTGGCCCAAGAAACGGCTTTGTTGGCCCAAGTGGAGCATCAATACCTGTTGCATGATCACATGGAACAAGACAATCACGCGTTTTACTTTTATGAATTCATGCAAAAAGCCACCACCAATAAATTACAATACTTAGCTGACTCCAACATTGCCTCCATGTTTGTGGGCAATTTTTCAACGCCTATTATTGAGCTGTTTAAATCCATTTCGAATGACATTGTACGGACTGAGCAATATCTAGATTTTCTCACCAATCGTCGTTTTCGTGCCACCTTATTATGCCATGACACCATTCCACTCAATCGTGCACTCAACCCGGATATGTTAGAAGACTTTTATTTAACCACTGTTTTGGCCACTGTCGCGCCTATAACAGACATTATTCCTGGTCAAGAATATGAGTTTGTGGGAAATAATCAATCTTTTAAAACCAATAACCCAGCTATTATTCAAATGTTTTTAATTTTACGTGAGCATGGTCGGCCCCTATTGGGCAGCGAATTGGTTCAAAAAACATTGGCCTTACTAAAGGCTGGCTCTTTCAACCCAGATGTGGTTCGCACTGAAATGCTGTCTATGGCATTGCGCTTATTATTGGCCAATCTGATGCAAGCGCATCCGGAAGAAGGACGATATACCATTCAGGTATCTGACAAACCAAAGATATCGGCCTTAGCACAATATCAAGCCAGCCTCAACAATTGGGTTACTTCTCAGGCTCACCAAAAAACCAACATCGATCTGTTTTGCCGTTTCTTATTCCGCTATTTAGATGGCAATCATTCATTAGACGAACTGCGCGATAAAATGGTTGCTCACTTTGAAAGCGGAGAGCTCTTGCTGCATATGGATGGAAAGTTGGTTTCTGACAAAAAACTGATTAAAAAGCATGTCAAAAACAGCATTGAGCATCTGCTAAAGACGTTGGCACCTCAGGGCGTTTTAGTGGAGTAAAATTTGTTGTAGGGGCATGCCCTCGCCTGTGAGGCATGCCTGCCTTTCTATTAGAGAACGACGTTTACTTAAATAATCTGTTTCGTAGTTTTTCAGGCACTTTATCCAGTTCAGCCCGTTCAGCCAGCTCAACGGGTAAAGGCTTAACAGAACCAGTGCACACAAAAGTGCCGATATCTTTTCTAAAAAATAAACCAAACGCATTAAACTCTTGCGATATGTTTGCTTTATCATTTGTTATCGATGGAGTTTCGGGTGTTTTTGAGCCAGATGACTTTTTAACAGGCCCAAAACGTTTCCACAGATAATGAGCAAAAATACCCAATGTGGTAGGAACGATGAATAGGGCCAGTACAATAGAAGCAACCACCATTTTCCAACGTGTTGCAGGTTCTTTTGGGAGCTCTTCTTTCTTCGGAGGCGATTGAGGGACTTCCTTATTATCTACCCCACTTATCTCCTCTTTATCTATCTTCTCCTCACTTATCTCCTCTTTACCTATCTTCTCCTCACTTATCTTCTCCTCACTTATCGTCTCCTCACTTATCTTCTCTTCACTTATCTTCTCTTCACCTATCTCCTCCTTACCTATCTTCTCCTTACCTATCTCCTCCTTATCTATCTCCTCCTTATCTATCTCCTCCTTATCTATCTCCTTTGCTGAATGGCTTTGTACTTTAAAGCCTTTTCCACCCGGCGGGATTTCTTCTATCTCTTCTATGGTGAAGTTTTTGACTGAAACACCATTTGTTTTGATAGTATTCTCCGGAGGCGCTGGATTGGAGAGAAATTCACCAAATTCTTCTTCAGGCTTAACTGCGCCGTTATTGGTTTCTAACTCTGTTTGGGTTTTTGCCAACTTTTCTAATTCTAAAAATTCAGCAGTCTCTTTTTCTTCTTCTTGTTTTCTCTCTAAAAAGCTCGATGGGCTAGGACTAGGAACAGAGATTTGAATGACTTGTGTTTTCATGATATATAGATTCTTATAGGAGAAAGTTAGTTGAATTATATCAAAAAATCTTTACCAGTCCAACCCTTATATTGGGTTATTTTAAGTGTAACTGCACTTATTTGGCCTTGAGGCTCACACAAGGCTTAATATCAATGAAAGAGTCTATGACGCAATTTCTCCGAAGGTACTTGTATTTTAATATACTCAAATTCCGGTTTTATGGAAGATATCATCCGCCCTACGTCCTGCTCATAAAATACACAAAAGGCTTTAAATCCTTGAGACATTGTTGTTTTTTCAGATTTCTCAATCATATCTTTATCGGTTTCCGCTGAAATATCTGGTGTTTTGATATCCACTCCCATTTTTTTAGAAGACCTAAAACGATTCACCAGGTAATGTCCGATAATGAAGAGTGGTATTACCACTGTTAGCCCAACAAGCAAGGAAACGATAAATGGCCTCCAGGTTCGCCCATGAGAAGAAGTTGCTTTGGAATCAGCTTGGATCACAGTCGAAGGATTTTTGGAATCTTTCTGATCTATTTTGGTCTTTTTGGCGGGCCCTTTCAACATCTCCAATATTTTTTTTATCTCTGGTTTGCATTTTTCTCGGTAAGACTCAAAAGAAGCACCCATTTCTACTTGTTTTAGAGCGCTTGCAATGGTTTCTTGACTGGATTTTTGACGCAAAAATTGAATAACAGCCCAATCATAAGCAACCTTTGGGCTGTTTATTTTTGAATGATAACAATAATGCTCACAAGCGACTTCTAATGCGGTTTTAGAAACGAATGTCTCATCCCCTTCCGGATAAACATCCGAATTGACATTGTCTCCATGCTGCACCAAAAATTCAATTATTTCTTGTGGTGCCATGCCTGTTACCGCAAGCATTAAAAGCGATAAAAAATCATCACTTTTCCCTTCTGTGCCATGAGCTTGTATGATATCTTGAATGTTTTCTTGGCTTTCAAGTAGCCCAATAATAGATTTTGGATCTACTGTTTCAAATGTCTCTTGTGTGAAAAATGTCAGCAACAGCTGTTTTGTGTCTAACAGTTTATCAATATTGTTATTTGAATGACTAACCGAATAACTTTCTGTTAAATCAGCCCCATTTTTAATCAAAAGGTCAAAAATCTCTCCATATCGTACTTGAATGGCCACCCCTAAGGGCGAAAGACCATTCTCTCGCTGATTCAAGTACTCTGCTTTTACCTGTTCAATCAATGCTTTTAGGCTATCTGGCGCCAATTTAAGTTCAATAGCTAAGGTTAACCATGTGATTGAAACCAGTATTTTTTCAATACGATCCCCCTGGCCCTGATTGACATGATCATACTCAAAAACAATTTTTTCTTCCAACTTCTCCCATTGGTCTGTTTTTTGTGCCTCTTCAATCTCTGCTTTGATAAAAACCTTCAATGTTTCTGCCGCATGTTGATGTTTAACTGTATTCTCATCAGACACACTGGGCATTTTTCCTGTTTTTTTATCCAGTTTTAAACTATGGCCAAAGTGCCCCATCCTTTTTCCTTCATGCCATGTCTGGATGACCTGAATAATAGGCTGACGTCCTTGTCCATCACGGGCATTTATTTTGGCACCTTTCTGAATGAACTGTTCAGCCAAAGAAAAAAGGCTGTGCTGAGCTACCACATGCAGGGGCCGAAGCCCATTGTAAGCCTCTGCATTAGGATCTGCCCCCCCCTCCAATAACGCTTGAGCTATGTCTTCTTTTTTATGCGCTGCGGCACACAACAGCAAGGAAGCCCCTCGAACCTCTTTACCACTCAATGATAATGAAAATCTTTCTTTATCTAAGCCATTTGGAGTTTCTTTTAGAATTTTAATAGTACTTTCAATGGTGTTTTTATCTTTTTCGGTCAGGGTCTCTGTTTTTTTTATAATTTCAAATAACTCATTTGCCACATCCTTATTTTTAACCATGAAAAAAACTCCTACATTCCATGTTCGGAAATAGCATACTGAAAATGATTAGGCAATACAATGCCGAAATCAAGATTATTTTTATGTGTAATTACACTAATTTTACCCAAATAATCTCTTATAGTAACTGCTCACGAAGGGCCTTGTTGCATGGATCAGACATTCTGAATGTCATGCCAGTGAAAACTGGCATCCAGTTGCCTGTAGTATACATTTTGTTAAAATCATGATCCATTGTCAGACTAGACCACATGATCTTCTACAACTTAGAAAAAGGAATGCGTTGAATATCCCCTGGCTTCAAGCTTTTATCCAGGATATAGTCGCCATACTGAATGCGAACTAGCCGACTAACTTCGTGCCCTAAAGCTTCTAATAACCGACGAACAATACGGTTCCGCCCTTGGTGAACCGTGACTTGATACCATCGATTATGTTTGTCTGGATTTCCTTGTTCCACGATATCTGCAAAAGAAGCAACCCCATCGTTCAACACGATACCCGATAAAAGTTGTTGCTTTTCGTCAGGTGTCACTGCCCCACGGGTACGCACCAAATACACCCGTTTATACCCATAGGTTGGGTGCATCAACTGATGCGCTAGAGCACCATTGGTGGTAAACAGCAATAACCCACTGGTGTTACAATCGAGTCGTCCTACCTGAACCCATTTCCCGTGTTTGGGAAGAGGCAATCGGTCAAACACCGTGGGACGCCCTTCTGGATCAAATCGAGTACACATTTCCCCTTCGGGTTTATAATACAGCAACAGCTCTGTTTCAGTGGGTTTAGGCGTCAGCGTTATCACCCGGCCATCTATTTCAATGTGATCTTGAACAGTCACTCGTTGTCCTAGGTGCGCAAGCATGCCATTCACCCGAATACGACCTTGTTGGATCCCTATTTCGATTGCACGACGAGATGCAATACCTTGATTTGCAAGAACTTTCTGCAATTTTTCAGGAACTG
>JAHFQG010000091.1 GCA_023266415.1 Francisellaceae bacterium
GACGGGTAGTCAGTTTTTGTGAAGCTGCCATGGGGGGAAGATAAGCTATGCAGCCTTTTCAGCGTGATTTTATTGAATTTTCCTTAAAAAACAAAGCGTTACAACTGGGCGAGTTTACGCTTAAATCGGGTCGAAAAAGTCCTTATTTTTTTAATACCGGGGTATTTTGTACGGGAGAAACCCTTTCAGCGCTGGCTCAATTTTACCAAAATGCCATTCAATATCACGGATTTACCTTCGATTGTTTGGTAGGGCCTGCTTATAAAGGGATCCCGCTCGTGTCCGCTGTCAGCTGCATTCGAGCCCTTCAGCATGGGGAGCCTACCCCTTTCGCCTTTAATCGCAAAGAGGCAAAAAATCACGGAGAAGGTGGTCAATGGGTGGGGACCGCCTTAGCCGGTCAGCGGGTTTTATTGCTGGACGATGTGATTACGGCGGGTACGGCCGTGCGCGAACTATTGCCTTTGCTCAAACAAGCAGGGGCCATCTTAACGGGTATTTTAGTCGCCCTCGACCGAGAAGAAAAAAACAACGAAGGACGCCCTGCGTTGGCTGCATTAAGTCAAACATTGCAGGTGAAAGTCGCCAGCATTATTCGATTTTCGGATATTCAGGAGTACACTTGTGAACCCTAAAGCCTATCTCCCTTTCTTAATGTGGATGTTTCCCCTGTTGTTTTTTGCCTATCAGTTTATTCTAAGACTGTGGCCCAGTGTCATGATGCATTCGATTATGCATCAATTTTCCATCGATGCCACCGCTTTTGGGGTGTTGGCTTCTATGTATTACTACGGGTATGCTGGATTTCAAATCCCCATTGCCATTTTATTGGACCGTTATAGCCCCCGATATGTCATTTCAGGCTGTGCAATTTTATGTGGCCTCTCTATGTGGGCCTTTGTTCATACCCACAGTTGGCCCATCGCCCTCCTAAGCCGATTTTTAATTGGGGTGGGATCTGCCGTTGGTTTTTTGGGGACTTCTAAAGTCATTTCTTCATGGTTTAAACCCGGTCAGTATGCCCGAATGGTCGCTGTTACCTTTTCTTTGGGTTTGATGGGTGCCATCTATGGGGGTCGACCTGTCAGTTTGTTGGTCAGTCGTCTGGGGTGGCAACCGGTGGCCATGGGATTGGTTTGGGTTTCCTTGGGCATTGGGGTCTGTGTTTTTCTGTTTTTACGAAACAATCCTCACGCGGATCCAGAAAACACGGAAACCACCATTTCTTTAACAGGTTTATCCGAAGTGTTTCGATCGCCCGCCGTCTGGCTTTTGGCCATCACCACGTTTTTGATGGTGGGACCCCTAGAAGGTTTTGCTGATGTGTGGGGGGTAAGCTATTTGGTGAATGCCTATGGCATGATAAAAAGCGATGCCGCGGGCCTCGTGTCGTTTATTTTTGTGGGCATGTTATTGGGGGCCCCCATCTTGGTCAGCTTCAGTAAACGATGGGGTGATTATACTGTCATAGCCCTCTGTGGTTTGATGATGGCTGGTGCGCTCTGGATCCTTCTCTATGTGCCTTTTCTCAAGGTGCCGGTGTTGGGTGTTCTTTTATTTTTGATTGGGATTGCTTGCTGCTACCAAGCATTGATTTTTTCTGCAGGCCATCATTTGGTCAAACCCCAATTTTTGGGGGTGACCATCGCCTTTCTAAATGGTGTCAATATGCTGGGCGGCCCTTTTTTCCACAGCCTCATTGGGATCACCATGGATGCTTTTTGGGAGGGACAAGAGGTGTTTGGCCTACGGCAATATAGCCTGGTATCGTACCAAAAAGCTTTGGGCTTGATACCCATTTGTGCCTTATTGGGGACTTTGTTGGTGGTGTATTTGAGGCGGATGCGGAAAGTCCGTGAGGTCATATCGTGAGCCTTTAGCCCCAGCGTAGGCTGGGGTAGGCTGGCATCCAGTCTTGTAGGGGCGAGGCGCACCTTAGTGAGAGTTTTTACCTGTTAGCCCATCCCAACAATTTGTAAACTGGATAAAAAACCAGTCCAATCATACATACCTTTAAAAGTCCGCTGTCAAAGTCAATATGATTGAATCCAATTTTTTTCAAAAAATTAATGAGCATGCTGACAGCAAAACAACTTAAAAAAAACACCATTAGTACACATAAGGTTTTTAAAACAAATTTCATACAAGAATGCCCTAGGAAAGCCAGTTTTATTGTTGCATAATAAATATTTGTTAACCAACTAAATTGTTAGCATAAAATGTTCTTGTTGCCTTATTTGGCCTTTGCAACCTTGTTCGAAACACGCTGTCGCGAGTGGTTGGCAATCTGTGACAGCCAGCCACTCGCTCGGCCACCGCTTGTTCTGGGCCCCTAATAACGAATTCTTTCCAGATTAAGGGGGTTGTGCGTGAAATTCTGGGGGTAAGGGTTAGAAGGGCCGGCGAACAAGGGTCATCCGACCGAGTGTCTGTCAGCTCAGGTTTGTGGTCACTCCAGCACAGGGGGAGGCAGTCTTCGTATTCCCCTCCCCCGCTGGCGGGGGAGGGTAGGGAGGGGGTGTATCTATGTAAGCACATACTTTTTATGGTATCATCTGCGCTTGGCGAAAAGGTCAAATTTAGCTATTAGTATAACTAACTTTTTAAGAGGTATCGTATGTCATTATCAACCGAAGCTAAGGCCCAGATTGTTGAACAACATCAACGTTCTGCTGGCGACACCGGCTCATCCGAAGTGCAGGTGGCTTTGTTGACTGCGCGCATTAATAGTATGACGCAGCATTTAAAAGCGAATAAAAAAGATCACCATTCACGTTATGGTTTATTGCACATGGTTAGTCGTCGTCGTAAATTATTGAATTATCTAAAACGAACGCAACAAGAAATGTATCAAAAACTCATTGAATCGTTGGGATTGCGCCGCTAACGAGGTGTTCTCAAAAGTGTCGAATTTTTAATAAGAGGGTTTTATCTGTGTCACACATTCAAACGTTTCAATATGGCGAACATACGGTTAGTTTAGAAACCGGCGTTATTGCTCGCCAAGCTACGGCGGCAGTCATGGTCGATATGGGCGGTACCGTTGTACTGGTTACAGTCGTAGCGAATAAAAAAGTTGTGCCAGGGCGTGATTTTTTCCCCCTCACTGTCAATTATCAAGAAAAAATGTATGCTTCCGGTCGTATCCCGGGGGGATTTTTAAAACGGGAAGGTCGTCCTTCTGAAAATGAAACCCTCATCTCTCGCCTGATTGACAGACCCATCCGTCCTTTGTTTAAAGAAGGCTTCATGAACGAAGTACAAGTGGTGGCCACACTCTTGTCTTTAAATCCTGCAATCACCCCCGATATCCCCGCTTTAATTGGGACATCTGCGGCTTTGGCGTTGTCTGGCCTGCCGTTTGATGGTCCTATCGGAGCCGCACGAGTTGGTTTAATCGACGACCAATTTGTATTAAATCCTTCTCGCACACAATTAGAAGCTTCCCGTCTTGAATTGGTGGTGGCGGGTACCAATACATCTGTGTTGATGGTGGAATCAGAAGCTGATGAACTGTCCGAAGAAACCATGTTAGAAGCCGTTATGTTTGGTCATCGTTATATGCAAGTGGTGATTCAAGCCATCAACGAATTTGTTAAAGAAGCGGGCAGTCCTACGTGGGACTGGCAGCCAGCCACAGAAGATATCGCTCTCAAAGGTGCTTTACATGAATTAGTGTCTACTGATGTAGAACAGGCTTATACCATTTCCGAAAAAAGAGCACGTTTGGAAAAATTAAGTGACTTGCGTCAAAAAGCACTGACTTTGGCGAACGAGACACTCTCAGAAACTAAAATATTGACAGCGTTTGAAGCCTTAGAAAGCCATATTGTTCGCAGCCGTATTTTGAATGGCGAATTACGTATTGACGGCCGAGACACCGAAACGGTTCGTCCGATTAGTGTCAGCACCCAAGTATTGCCTCGCACGCATGGTTCCGCTCTGTTCACCCGTGGGGAAACCCAAGCGTTGGTAGTCGTGACTATGGGCACTGGACGTGATGCGCAAGAATTTGATGAAGTCATGGGCCGTTGGCGAGACACTTTCTTATTACATTACAATTTCCCTCCTTACAGCGTGGGTGAAACTGGCATTATGGGGAGCCCCAAGCGTCGTGAAATTGGACATGGTCGCTTAGCCAAGCGGGCTGTGGCACGAATATTGCCCAAAGAGGCCGAATTTCCCTATGTATTGCGGGTGGTTTCTGAAATCACAGAATCCAACGGTTCTAGCTCAATGGCCACCGTGTGCGGGGCCAGTATGGCCCTCATGGATGCTGGGGTGCCTCTGAAGGCCCCTGTGGCAGGTATTGCTATGGGTTTGATTAAAGAAGGGGACAAGTTTGCGGTTTTAACCGATATCCTGGGTGATGAAGATCACCTAGGCGATATGGACTTCAAAGTGGCAGGTAGCCGCAATGGGGTTACTGCTCTCCAAATGGACATCAAAATCAATGGTATTACACGAGATATCATGCAAGTGGCATTGGCTCAAGCCAGAACAGGTCGATTACATATCCTGACCATCATGAACGACACTATTTCTGAACCTCGCCAAGAGTTATCTGAGTTTGCCCCTCGGGTGTATACTTTCAAAATCAGTCCCGATAAAATTCGAGATGTGATTGGTAAGGGCGGCGCTGTCATTAAGCAACTGACAGAAGAATCTGGCGCCAGCATTGAGATTAACGATGAAGGTCGCGTATCTATTGTGGCAAACGACGCGGCTTCGGGTGAAAAGCTAAAAGCACGCATTGAAAGTCTGACCGCAGAAGTGGAAATTGGCAAGATTTATGAAGGCACTGTTACCCGCATTGCCGATTACGGCTTTTTTGCTAATATTATCCCGGGTAAAGATGGGTTGGTACACGTATCTCAAATATCCGATGAGCACGTTGATAACGTGTCTGATTTCGTTCAAATGGGCGATAAAGTACGTGTTAAAGTGCTTGATATCGATCGCATGGGTCGAGTCAAGTTGAGCCTTAAAGAAGCGCAAGAAGGGCGCAATTCTCAGGAAGAAGCTCCTTTATTTGCAGATGTGGATGATGACGAAGCAGAAATATAGTCTGTCGGGCGAGGCATGCCTCGCCCCTACAACGCCTTTAAAGTCTCT
>JAHFQG010000092.1 GCA_023266415.1 Francisellaceae bacterium
CTACGCTCGGGATGACGGGCTACGCTCGGGATGACTTAACAAAATATATACTACGGGCAACTGGATGCCAGTTTTCACTGGCATGACATCCAGAATGCCTGATTCATGCAACAAGGCCATTGTAAACTATACCAGTATGCGATAAGCTTTTTCAAATACTAGGCTGAAGCCTCGCCCGTGGGTGATTTACACAATCTGTGGCAGCTAGCCACGCGGGGGGGGAGCAGATTTTAGATTCCCCTCCCCCGCCACGTGGGGGGAGCAGATTTTAGATTCCCCTCCCCCGCCACGTGGGGGGAGCAGATTTTAGATTCCCCTCCCCCGCCACGTGGGGGGAGCAGATTTTAGATTCCCCCTCCCCCGCCACGCGGGGGAGGGCAGGGAGGGGGTGTATCTTATTAAAATAAACACATTATCCGTCGCCATTGTTGGCCTAGGGGTTGGTGAGCAACACGCCCGTGCTTTTCAGGCAGACAGTCGTAGTACTGTCCGGGTTCTATGTGATTTAGATCCCCAAAAATTGGCCGATAAAGCCAAAACGCTGGGCGTACCGCATACTACGGCTGATTTTCAGGCCATATCCTATTATACTCCCATTCATATTATGTCGTTGGCGTCTTTTGATGAAGATCATGCCGCACAAGTGTTGGCCTCGCTTCAAGCGGGGCAGCATGTGTTTGTGGAAAAACCGCTGTGTCGGACGCAAAACGAGTTAGAAAGCATACACGCCCAATGGCAGTCCCAACCTCGGGCCTTGCTGTCGAATTGTGTGCTCCGAAAAGCCCCCTTGTATGAGTGGCTGAAAGAAATTATAGTTGAAGGCGAGTTGGGTGATATTTATGCCTTCGATGGCGAATATTTGTATGGTCGACTCCACAAAATCGTAGAAGGGTGGCGAAAAGACGTCCCCGATTATTCGGTGATGGCGGGGGGGGGCGTGCATTTAGTGGATTTAATGTTGAGATTGTTAGGCGAAAGACCCAATACTGTCACCTGTGTGGGTAATAAAATCATCACCCAAAACACGCCCTTTCAATACGATGATTTTGCCACGGCCCTCTATACCTTTCCCAGTGGCTTGGTGGGACGCATCAGTGCTCATTTTGGGTGTGTGCATCGCCATCACCATGTTGTACGGGTATTTGGGTCGAAAGGCACGTTTATTTACGATGATCAAGGTCCCAGGGTGCACAAAAGTCGAGCGGAAAACAGCACGGCTGTTGTGATTGATAAAAACCCCCTCCCTGCCCATAAAGGGGTATTGGTTGCCCCTTTCTTAGACAGCATTCAACATAACACGTTTCAGACGGCCGCCCAGCAGGAGTTTGATTTGGTTTCAGTGCTGGTGGCCACGGATAAGGCGCGACAGGCAAAAGAAACTTTGAGCATAACCTATGTTGAGTAAGGTGTGTCTGCACCTATCTATTGACAATAGCAACTTTTATGCTATAGTATCTATTACCAATAGATAATACAGGCCGTTCCATGTTAAACAAAGCCCTTCTCCGGGCCGTTATTGCTGATCAGGCTACCATCCGTATCCCAACCCCGTTTTTCAAACGAGAGATCTATGCTCGCCTATTGGCTTGGCAAAACAATACACAAATCATTGTTTTAAGTGGTATTCGCCGTTCTGGTAAATCAACCTTGTTGCAACAAGTGCGTCAACACGCACACCATAAAAACTGTTATCTCAATTTTGACGATGATCGCCTATTAAACTTTGAAATATCCGATTTCCAATCTCTGTTAGAGGTCTTTATCGAACTCTATGGTGATGAGCGTACCCTTTACTTTGATGAAATACAAAATATTTCTGGGTGGGAACGATTCATCCGTCGGGCCTATGATCAAGGATATAAAATTTATCTCACAGGCTCTAATTCCAATATGCTCAGTAAAGAGTTAGGTACAAGACTTACTGGACGTTATCTGCAAATTCAAGTGTATCCGCTCTCCTTCAAAGAATTTGTTCAAATATATGACCCCAGTTTGCTGACTAAAAAAACTTTCACCACCCGAGACAAAGGACTCATCCAACATTATTTTCAGCAATATTGGACCACGGGCGGTATGCCAGAATATGTTTTAACCGCTATTCCAGATGTTTTACAGTTGTTATATCAAAATATCTTATATCGCGATATCGTGGTTCGATATTCCTTAAATAATGAGTTACCCATCAAAGAACTTATGTACTATCTGGCCAGCCATGTCGGGAAAGATGTTAGCTTCAATGCTTTAAAAGCGGTTATTGGGGTTAAAAATGCTTCAACTGTCTCAGAATATTGTCATTATCTAGAAAACAGTTATTTGGCTTTCTTTGTTCGTCGGTACGATGCTTCTTTAAAAAAACAAATTCAAAAAAAAGGATATCTAATCGACCATGCTTTAGCGCGTATCATCGGATTTCGTCCAACAGAAGATCGGGGGCGAATACTCGAAAATATTGTTTTTTTAGAACTAAAACGCCGAGAATGTGACATTTATTTTCATCGCGATAAAAAAGAATGCGATTTTTTGCTGAGACACGGAACCCAAATACAGCAGGCTATTCAGGTGTGTCAGGCTTTTACGTCAGAAGAAACCGAACAACAGGAGATAGCAGGCCTCTTAGAAGCGATGAATGCGCACGGGTTAGGTAGCGGACTTATTTTGGTGGAAGATCTGTCTCAGACCACCACAGTGTTGCAACACAATAAAGATATTCACTTCATGCCCATTAGTTTGTGGTTGCTAGATACTGCTGAAAAAACGCCACCAGCGGGTTAATAAAAATACTCATGGCAATGGCTAACCCAATGGCAAAAATCACGGCAGAAGCCATAGACAAGGGAATGGGTTTTCGTACAAACGGTACGATTTCTGTGGGTTTGACAAAAAAGCCCGCTTTTACTACCGGGTAAATGTACAAAATATTAATGATGCTGCCCACAACCAAAAACAAAATAGGCCAATAGTTTTGAGTTTGAATGTCAGCTAAAATCATGTAATCTTTACCAAACGACCCCGGTAACCATGGAAATCCAATAATAGAAGCCCCACTAAAGGCAATACATAAAATCCAAAATTTCATATGGGGCGCAATTTTGGCAATGTCTTTGGTGTCATTCAGCTGATACACACTGGAAAAAATACCCGCAATGTAAAAAAGTACAATTTTACACAAAGAATGCGAAATAATATGCAATACCCCTGCCATGAGAGAAAGGGGGGTGGCAATAAAGATGGCCAGCAGTATGTAAGATAGCTGGCTAATTGTGGAGTAAGCAAAACGTTTCTTTAAATGATTGGTTTTCCAAGCTCGATAAGCTGCGTAAATGGCGGTGATCCCACACAACCAATACACCCACCCACCCGTCCAAAAGTGTTGGGTTAAAACACGGGTATACTCTAATCCAAAAATATACACCACAATTTTTAGAATGGCGATAGATCCCGATTTCACCGCAGCCACCGAATGCAATAGCCCACTGACGGGGGTGGGAGCAATTATGGAGCGGCTAATCCAATGATGAAAGGGTAAAATACAGTTTTTGGAGATCCCAAATACAAATAAGGCCAAAATAGGGGCCGCTAACCAAGTATTATTTAAGTTAGCCAATCCATATTGAGAATCAAACAAAACGGAACCTGTGTGATAATGCACCAACAACATGGCAGGTAAAAAGAATAAAAAGCTGGAACTGACGTGTGTCAGCAAATATAAGCGATTGGCTTGGACGGACAACTTACTTAGATTGCTCAAAATGAGCGGAGCTGTTAAAAAAATCAATAATGTATAAAAAATAAATAAAGTCCATAAATCAGCGGCATAGCCGTTGGCAAACACGGCGAAAATGGATAAAGAGAAATAGTGAGAGAAATGCCCTAAGCGTTGTCTGGCAATGTTAAGGCGGATATAGGCATAGGAATACAAATTGGTTATAAACCAAACTATATTGACCAATATCCCAAACAAATAAGAATAAATATCACACATAAACTTCAGTTGAATAAAACCAAAGTCGATGCTGTAAATTTTTTGACTGATGGGCAGAGAAATACTAAGGGCTAAACTGGCTAAAATAACCAAAGACACAAACACACGATGCACCGTATAGTGTTTTTTTATCAAAATACCTAAGAGCAACTTGAGAAGCGGCAGCATTATAACTAACGATAAACTCCACAGCACCATGTGTCTCCTGTGTTATGCTCCTACGGTGATACCTGTATTTGTATCATGGATTCGCCCCTACAATTGGACAGCTCTTGTATTCCCCTCCCTCGCTCCTTTACCGATTTTATGTCCCCTCCCCCGCTCCTTTACCGACAAGCCGCCTTGACTTGCTGAAACACCGCCGTATAAGCCGGACTAACAGGGGTTAAGAGAGATACTATTATCACCGCCAACAAAGACAACCCTACCCCAGGCACAATTTGATAAATAGGCAATACATGGGACACATACGCAGGCCAAACCAAACTGGTGACCAATCCGACCGCAATACCCGCCGCAGCACCTTTTTGGGTCATGCGAGGCCAAAACAAGCTCATTACCACAGGGGCGGCAAAGCTGCTGCCCAATCCAGCCCAGGCAAAGGCGACTAGATTTAATACATAGTTCCCCTGCTTCCAAGCCAAGGCAATGGCCACACAGGCAATGATACACACCGATAGGCGTCCGACCAACACCAATTCCTTTTGAGAAGCTTTGCGGCGGATAAATGCATGGTAAATATCTTCGGTGAGCGCACTGGAAGAGGCAAGCATTTGAGAATCAATGGCACACATGATGGCCGATAAAATGGCCGCTAAGATGCATCCGGCAATGAATGGGTTGAATAACACGCTGGAGAAGCGAATAAACACAGATTCATGGTCAGATAGAGGATAGTGTGGAAAA
Organism: Francisellaceae bacterium; assembly: GCA_023266415.1. Lineage (GTDB taxonomy): Bacteria > Pseudomonadota > Gammaproteobacteria > Berkiellales > Berkiellaceae > JAHFQG01. The sequence goes on from JAHFQG010000092.1 coordinate 4,889, forward strand.
TAAGCAATGCCCACCAACCCAACACACACAGCGCCAAACAAAGATAACACCATCCAGCCCATACAAATACGTCGTGCGATGGGTATGTCTTTTAAGCTTCGCACAGCCATAAATCGCACCAAAATATGGGGTTGCCCAAAATACCCCAGCCCCCAGGCGAAAAGGTTTATCATGGACAATACAGTCATGCCTTGCATCACTTGAAGGGCTACCTCATTTTTTT
>JAHFQG010000093.1 GCA_023266415.1 Francisellaceae bacterium
GCCAATGTGCCTTGGATGGTGGAAATTAGATGATGTACTGTAGAAAAGCTATTTAACTTACATAATTCGGTGACTTTCACTGTATGCGGTAAACACACAGGTGAAAAATCATTGCGCATTAAATCCACAATCATAATATTTTCTGCACGATCCTTCTCACTCATCTCTAATGCCTGTTGTAAAGCAGCGTCTTTTTTAAAGCAGGCATCTCGTCGACGAGTCCCTTTTATGGGATACGTGCGTGCTTCACGTCCCATACATTGTATAAATCGCTCAGGTGAATGACATATAATGGCCCCCTCTGGCACCGAAAAATAAGCCGAAAAAGGGGCTAAATTGTTTTCCCCACTCTCCACATAAAAAGCCCAAGGCTCAAACTGAGCGGGCTTTGGAAGCTGAAATCGCTGCGAAATATTGGCTTCAAAAAAATCACCGTTTAAAATAGCTTCTTGCGTCTCTAAAACGGCTTGTTGGTATGTTTGTGGGGTAAAATTAGAGGTGACTGTCTGAGGGGGAACTGGGATGAAAATCGGGGGGGGTAGAGCCGGTGTTTCATATCTGTTTAACAGCCAAGCCAACCGCACGGTCGCCCGTTGGTATTGCAAAATAGGGTCTAGCTCAGGAAATCCACTGGATATCACCCAAGCTTTTTGAATTGGGTGATCGAACACTATCAGAGCATCATAACAACCTAAGGCCACATCCGGAAATGGAAGCGTGTCATAAGGAAGGGAAGGCAATAAAGAGCTTGCTTCATACCCCAAAAAACCCAAAATACCTCCTTGTAAGGGGGGTAAATTAGGGTGCGCTTCCAGCACATAAAGGCGAGTCCAGTCTTGTAGGCGCTCAAATACACCAACAGAGGTCTGGATTGTATCAAAGGGATCAAACCCTATAAAACTGTATCGCCCCGTGCTTGCTTGACATATCTTGGACTGCAGCAAAATGGCCCAGGGCTCCGTGGCAAATGGGTGAAAAACGGTTTCAGGGTGTCGCCAAGGGACTTCTTGAATAAGCGGTTTCATAAGAAAAAAACTTCGGTGATGCTGAGGGGGTGGGATGCCCAAGTAAAATGAGAACGACGGGCCCAAAGAAGTTTTGTCATGCCAGCGAAGGCTGGCATCCAGTCTAATGGGTTGATATTCGAACTGGATGCCAGCTTTCGCTGGCATGACAGCAGTGCTTGCTGAAACAACTCGTCCGTCTTCTCTAAACACGCAAATTCAAACGCGCTGCGCGTGACAGTTGGATTGGCATACAGCAATGTTTTCCCAATGGGGCAATTGCCTAAAGCATCTAAAGCGGTTTGGTGATATTGATAAGTAGAGAACGGCATGACGACACGGCCGTAAGTAAGAGGGCCTTGGGTGTTATGAAACAGTACTTCACGGATCCAGTCATTTGCCACACAACGCTGTGCGATTAACGTCATTTGGGCCCCTTTCAGCAACAACGCATCGCTTAAAGCGCCTTCTTGTGTCAACCATGCGGCAATATCAGGGGGGGCCGACACCGTCGGGATCCAGCACACTGGATCTGCAAGATGAGGCATATCATCCGATCCTCTACGATCCAATTGTTTCCAATTTTTTGTATTTAATACGGGTTGGTCGACTAGCTTCTTCTCCCACACGGCGTCTGTAATCGGCTTCATATTCAGCATAATTGCCTTCAAAAAAGACGATTTGGCTGTTGCCTTCATAGGCCAAGATGTGGGTCGCTATTCGGTCGAGGAACCACCTATCATGCGAGATAATCATGGCAGAGCCAGGGAAAGCCAGCAGAGCTTCTTCTAAGGCACGTAAGGTTTCCACATCTAAGTCGTTGGTGGGCTCGTCTAAGAGCAACACATTGGCGCCTTTGCGGAGCAGTTTGGCTAAATGCACTCGGTTGCGTTCCCCGCCTGACAGCTGACCAATCATTTTTTGTTGATCAGAGCCTTTAAAGTTGAAGCGCCCCACATAAGCTCGTGAAGGCATTTGGAACTGCCCAACCGTCACCACATCCAAGCCATCGGCAATTTCTTCAAAAATGGTTTTGTCATCGTTCAAACTATCGCGACTTTGATTGACATAGCCCAAATGAACAGAATCGCCTACTATCACAGAGCCAGAATCAGGGGTTTCTGTGCCCGTAATCATGTTAAACAGGGTGGTTTTACCCGCTCCGTTAGGGCCGATAATACCCACAATGGCACCTCGGGGGACGGTAATGCTTAAATCGTCAACAAGGAGGTGATCACCAAACCGTTTGCTCACATGGCTTAAAGTGATTACTTTTTCACCCAAACGCTCACCAGGGGGAATATATAAACTCTGGGTTTCATTGCGTTTTTGAAACTCTTTGGAAGACAATTCTTCGAAATGGCTGAGGCGGGCTTTGCTTTTGGCACGTCGCCCTTTCGGATTGGTTCGAACCCATTCCAATTCAGCTTTCACGGTACGTTGATGGGAGGCTTCATCGCGTTGCTCTTGTTCCAGGCGAGCTTCTTTTTGCTCCAACCAGCCAGAATAATTGCCTTTGAACGGAATGCCTCTTCCGCGATCGAGCTCCAAAATCCAACCGGCCACATTATCGAGGAAGTAGCGATCGTGGGTGACAGCAATAACGGTGCCCGGAAATTCGAGTAGGTAGCGTTCGAGCCAGGCCACACTTTCGGCATCTAAATGGTTGGTGGGTTCATCTAACAGAAGCACATCGGGGGCTTTGAGGAGCAATTGGCACAATGCTACCCGACGTTTTTCACCCCCAGACAATTGAGAAACAGGGGCATCCCAAGTGGGTAGGCGCAAGGCATCGGCTGCAATTTCAAGTTTTCGATCGAGTTCCCAGCCGCCCACGGCGTCAATTTTATCTTGAAGGATGCCTTGGCGCTCTAACAGTTTGGCCATGGCATCATCGTTCATGGGTTCGGCAAAAGCAGCGCTGATGGCATCAAATTCAGTGAGGAGGGCTTTCACCTCAGAAACGGCTTCTTCGAGGTTGCCACGCACGTCTTTGTCAGGGTTTAGGTGAGGTTCTTGGGGTAAATATCCGAAAGTAAGTCCTTTTTGGGCAGTAATTTCACCCGTATATTGGGTATCTTGCCCGGCAATAACGCCAAGGAGCGAAGATTTTCCGGAGCCATTGACGCCCAATACCCCAATTTTAGCGCCATAAAAGAAGGACAAACGGATGTCTTTGAGAATTTCGCGCTTAGGGGGGACAACTTTAGACACATGATCCATCGAAAAAATGATTTTCATTTGGTTAACCTTCTAACACACAAGACTTCTGAGAGATAGTATATCATCCCTCACCTAAGTCAGGTAAAATGTTGTGCTTATATTGTACGGAGGTCGTTATGTTCACCCCCTCTTTAGCATTATCAGACTTCGATTCGGCCATAGCAGAAGCCATTTTACAAGAAAATACCCGCCAAGAGCAGCATATCGAGCTCATTGCCTCCGAAAATTATGTGAGTCCTTTGGTGTTAGAAGCGCAAGGATCACAACTTACCAATAAATACGCCGAAGGATACCCCGGAAAACGCTATTATGGCGGATGTGAATACGTCGATAAAGTAGAAACTTTGGCGATAAATCGTGCCAAACAGCTGTTTGGCGCCCATTATGCCAATGTGCAACCCCATTCGGGTTCTTCCGCCAATGCGGCGGCACTCATGGCCCTCTTAAATCCAGGTGATACCCTATTGGGTATGAGCCTGAATCATGGAGGGCACCTCACCCATGGGGCAAAAGTGAATTTTTCAGGCAAATTGTTTCATGCCGTGCAATATGGGGTTACTGTGGAGGGCCTGATTGATTATGATGAAATTGCTGCACTGGCCAAAAAACATCGTCCCAAACTTCTCATTGGCGGGTTTTCAGCCTATTCTCGCTTCATCGATTGGGAAAAAATGCGAGCAATTGCAGATACCGTCAACGCCTATTTTATGGTGGATATGGCTCATGTGGCTGGCCTAGTGGCCACCGGGTTATACCCGTCTCCTATTCCTTTTGCAGATGTTGTTACCACCACCACCCATAAAACATTACGAGGTCCACGAGGCGGCCTCATTTTGGCCCGTGAAAATGCGGACATTGAAAAGAAACTCAATGCCACTATTTTCCCTGGGGTTCAAGGTGGCCCCCTGATGCATATCATTGCCGCCAAAGCAGTGGCTTTTTTAGAAGCATTGCAACCCTCTTTTTTAGAATATCAACAACAAGTGTTGCGAAATGCACGCCAAATGGCCGATGGGTTGATGGGGCGAGGGTATCACATTGTGTCAGGCGGTACCGACAACCATTTACTGCTGATGAGCCTGATTGACAAACCCATCACAGGAAAAGAAGCTGAAAAAGCCCTCGAACAAGCCAATATCACCACTAATAAAAATGCCGTTCCGAATGATCTGCGTTCCCCCTTTATTACCTCTGGCCTCCGATTGGGCTCTCCTGCCATCACCACCCGCGGGTTTATGGGGGCAGAAGTGGCCCAAATTGTGGGTTGGATGGCCGATGTGTTAGAAAATCCGACCGAATCAGTGATTGTACGTGTCAAACAGGAAGTGGAAGTGCTGTGTCGGCGCTTTCCCGTTTACGTTTAAGGAAAAATAGTATGCGATGTCCTTTTTGCTTAACAGAAGATACGCGGGTGGTTGATTCTCGATTGGGGGGGGAGGGGGAGCAAGTACGTCGCCGTCGCGAATGTATCGTTTGCCTAGAACGATTTACCACCTATGAAACCGCTGAATTAAACATGCCTCGACTCATTAAAAATGATCTATCCCGAGCCGCCTTTGATGAAAATAAATTGCGGCAGGGCCTCTTGCGAGCGTTGGAAAAACGACCCGTGGGGAGTGATGCCATCGAAGCTCTGTTAACCCGCATCAAACGTCGCCTGCGGGCCACCGGTGAGCGGGAAATTAAGACCCGTGTGTTGGGTGAATGGGTGATGGAAGAATTGCGCAAGTTAGATGAAGTGGCTTATGTACGCTTTGCCTCGGTTTATCGACGTTTT
>JAHFQG010000022.1:0-2159 GCA_023266415.1 Francisellaceae bacterium
CCCAAGCGTAGCCCGTCATCCCGAGCGTAGCGAGGGATCTCCCTCTATGCCACTCTTAGGAGATCCCTCACAATGTTCGGGATGACGTGGAAACATGGCCATTCATGCAACAAGGCCATCTTAAATTAAGTCAAATAGATAACCCAGTTGTACTTCATTTGTTAAGCGGCGTCTTCCAAAAAATCCACAATATCAATGATGCGATAAAAGTAAGGGCTTGTTGCAATAGAGCTGGACACGCCACTTAAATGGAACAACACGGCTACCTTTGCAAATCCCTTTGGCGTCTTTAACTTTGATATCTTGTCTTGCATTTCAGCAATAATATCTCTGCCAATTTCACGTCTTTTGAACTTAAATTCGCAAATAAATAAGTTGTTCGTTTTGGTCTGCACCAGGTAATCAATTTGACACCCTGACTGAGTTGTCGTTTTTGTTTGTCTATATGTGCCGCTACGTACAACATCAACAGGTGAAACACCAAGCTTTTGAAGTAACAGCGGACGATTTTGTATAAGTAAGCTTACTAGTTGAATCCCCATGTGCGTCTCAAACCCAGGCATGGTAGAAATCGGCACCTGATCAAACCCCCCTTCTGCAATAGCACTTATATTTGGTTCGATAACTTTCAGATAAAATTGCATATATGGATCTGAGATCCTATAAAGGCTTTGCTTTAGTGGCTCCGTTGTTTTAAATGACCATAAAGGTTGCTTACTAACAAAACCGGCAACAATCAGATGATCCATCATTTGGCTTAAAGTGCCACTGTGAGCAAATTCTATGCTCCGCCTTATTTCCGATAAAGTTCTAGCCCCCTCTTTAAGGCTATCCAGGATTTTCTTATATGTAGCTCCTTTGCCATTAAAGAGATCGTGGAAAATACGGTCAAACTCAATAACGAGTAAGCCGTTTTTTTCAAAAGCAAGCCGCTTGATATTATCATCAGCTGTCACACCCGGATTAAATTGCTCCAAATACCACGGTACACCGCCAACAATACTCAAAAGTTTATACATATCATAATGAGAGAGTTTCATCCCGATCGCTCTCAAAAACTCAGCACTTTCCGGAATGGATAATGGCTCTAAGCTGATTGTTAAATTGACTCGTCCAAAAAATGAGGTACTTTTTAGGATATTTTCCTCAATCCAGGTTGAGACTGATCCACAAAACACAAGCAACATATGAACGGTTTGCTTATCCCACCAAGCTTTGAGTTTAGGGGTAAAGCTAGGGTCTTTTGCCCCCATCCATGAAATTTCATCCAACAGAATGATGTCCCCAGGCTTAATATGAAGGCTCAAATTCTCAAAGGCATCACTCCAATCCAGGAAGGTCATAGGTGGGATTTTTAACATCAATGCTAATTGCCGTGCAAAATGGTCTCTTTGTTCTTGCGCAGAGATACCATTTTCTATAGCGAGCCCTGCGAAACTCCAAAATGTTTTGGTACCGGATATTTTAGCAAATTCCCCTATAAGTCTGCTTTTTCCAATTCTTCTTCGTCCTTTAACAACAACAAGGCTAGGCATTTTCTTCTTATATAAAGCCTCTAGACGCTCTAATTGGACTTTGCGACCAACAAATATGGAGTTAGACATAGGCCCTCTATTATGCTCAAGATACGTTATATAATATCTTGAGCATTATATTAAGTCAATAAAAAATGCTCAAGATGATGTTTAGAGCAACTTCTACTATTATCGATTTCTATGATATCCGATAATAACTTGAATTCTTATTCTCATGGGTGATGATAACAAATGACACTATTATCGAGTATTGACTTTTTCGATAATAACGATTATGATATAATCATAATCCAATAGAGACCAGATACATGGATATACAACAGTCCCCCGCAGGACAAATCGTTAAATCACCCAAAGGGTATAATGCCTTTGTGCCCCATAGTTTGCCACCGAAACTAGAGTGGGATAATAAGGTAGTTAACAGCCTATCCCGTGCTGATTTCTTACTTGGAAAATTAGCGCGCGAAGGCAGTAAGTTACCCAATCCGCACCTTTTAATGCGCCCATTCATTACCCGAGAAGCGGTGCTGTCCAGCAAGATTGAAGGCACCCAAGCAACCTTAGGGGAAATCTTAGCTGTTAACGCAGGTGCTCACGTAAAGCAAAACCCCGACGACCTCCAAG
>JAHFQG010000022.1:2169-13249 GCA_023266415.1 Francisellaceae bacterium
GGCTGAGTCGGTTAGTAGAGCTGCCATTATCGCTACGCCTTATCAAAGAAATCCATGAGCACCTAATGCAAGGCGTTAGGGGATCTCATGCAACCCCTGGGGAATTTAGACGCAGTCAGAATTGGATTGGATCTCCCGGATGCACCCTAAACACAGCCAAGTTTGTGCCGCCACCTCCGGACAATTTAATGGGTTGCTTAGGAGAATTGGAAAACTTTTTGCATGATAGATCATGGCCGCCCTTGATCCATATAGCCCTTTGTCATTATCAATTTGAAGCCATTCACCCATTTTTAGATGGCAATGGGCGTGTTGGGCGACTTCTGATTATGTTGCTGCTGGTTGAACAAAGAATGCTGCCTTCGCCTCTGCTCTATTTATCTGCATTTTTTGAAGCAACACGCGATGAATATTATAAACAGCTTTATAATGTCAGTTCAAAAGGCTCTTGGCATGAGTGGATAATTTATTTTCTTAATGGTGTTGCTGTTCAATCTGAAGATGTTTTATCGCGCGCTGAGCGCATAAATGAATTATTAAATCAATGGAAAATTGATGTTGCAAGCAGTGGTTCCCAGGTTCCTATGGACCTGGTGCAACATTTGGCTGTAAATCCTTATTTCACCACCAGTAAAATTGCTGAAGATCTAGGGATTGCTTACAGTACTGCCCAGAGAGGCGTTCAAAAACTTGAGGCCGCAGGCATTATCAAAAAAACGAATGATAATAAGCGAGACAAAGTCTACTGTGCTATTGCAATATTAAACATTCTAGAAGAACCTACAAAAATCAGGATGGATGTTTATGAATCGCCGTTTCACAAATGAAGCGCAATAGAGTTATTCGTTTAACTTAGCGCAAAATAAGAGTAACCAGCAGTAAATCCTAAGAGTAACTTCTCTAGAGTTCAACCAAACTTAAAAGACTCAAATAGAATCATCTTTCGATCGTTGAAATACTTCTTCAATAGAGTTAGCCGACAAGGTTCTTAAAATCCATGTATCTAACATGTCTGAGGATGCCCTTTCCAAACGAGGTTGATAACCGACTGGAATATAGGAAAATGTGATGCCAAACAAGGCATGCAGAAAAGCGTGGCCCATTCAACACTGAAGTGCAATTTTTTGGGGCCGCTTAATCCCAAGAATATCCTCTCAGGTGTTCTATGAACACTCTCTTCTTAAGTTTTGGTGCACTCTGCTGTTTATTCAAATAAATTTATAAAAGAAGGCATAGGGTTCTTTCATTGGGAAAAAGGGAGGACTGGATACCAGCTTTCGCTGGTATGACAAAGCTCCTGTCACCCCAGCGCACTTTTCTGTCACCCCAGCGGAGGCTGGGGTCCAGAAGACCGATATTCGGACTGGATGCCAGCCTGCTCCCATTTTTTATCCAATCCTTTGAAGATTAAATGGGCCAATCCGTATGACATACAACTTCCAAATATAATGGCATAAAATATGCTTTGGCCTGCAATAATAACAACCACAAACGAAAGCATAAATATTGTCAAATAGATCAATGATTTTTTAAAGTGAATCACTTCTTTTTAACCTTGACATCAATAGTATTGAAAGCGAATTATATAGTTATAAGACTTACTTTGTTCAAAAATGTCTTGTATAAAAGTCCATTGTGTCTAAAATATTTATTCAGCAGTTCTGATTACCAACAAAGTTATTTACATAACTGTTTTTGCAAACAGTGCAACGTGATGTAACCCCTGCGTAGCAGCATCTTGACTTCCAAATAGAATTATGAAAAATACGGTATATTATGGCCATTCATGCAACAAAGCCGAAAAAAGAACCTTATACCTGTGTGAATGGCCAAGGCATATCAATTTATAATGAAAATAAACAAAATCAAAAAAAAGTCGTTTATCGTTCTCTTTTTGAGGGGATACGAACTCACAAGGGATGTTTTTATTATTTACACGGGACATGCGAAAAATAAGACAAAACCAAGACTCCCCATTATCCCGAGTGTGGCCCCCGTCATCCCGAGCACAGCGAGGGATCTCTTTTGGCACGCGCAATAAGGAATAACCTATGCATACCGAATCATACGTATATCTTGTAGCAAACTCACATAACAATGTACTGTATGTTGGCGTAACCACAGATTTGATACGCCGTATTTACGAACATAAAAATAAATTTGTACAGGGGTTTACAAAAAAATACAACGTAGATCGCCTGGTGTACTATGAAGCATGTGCAAATATTTTTGCAGCCATTGAACGGGAGAAGAAAATTAAAGGATGGTCTCGGAAAAAGAAGAATGACCTTGTTAATGCATTTAATCCAGAATGGAAGGATTTGTATCAATCAATATGTTAATGCTAGGAGATCCCTCGCTGCGCTCGGGATGACGGGCTATACTCGGGATAACGGGCTACGCTCTGAGTTCCCACGTCATCCCGAACATCGTGAGAGATCTCCTGAAGAGGATCTCTTAAAGCACCACATTAAACGCTTCTGAAGATTTGGATACATCAAATTCATATATATTGTATTCAACTAACTTGTTTGTCCAAAAAGGGTCTTCGTGGCAAATTTTTTCAATGGTAGTTCGATTTTCAGAGCGGGCCAAAATCACACCGCCAGTGGGAGGATTTTGACGCCCAGAAGCAATAAATACCCCTTTCTGATAATATTCATCCAAAAACACAATATGGGTTGGGCGGTAGGTATCAATCTCAGCCAAAGGAACAATGTATCTTAGAATGATAACAAACAAAGTATTCACGGGGCAGGCCTTCTTTAAATGGGAAGCTATTCTATGATACGATGAAACCAGTTCCATTGTATAAGGAGATTATCGATGAGTAAATCACAAGACTCTAAAAAAGAAGGTAAAAAAGAACCCAAATTTAAGTCAATCAAGGAAAAACGGAAGGCCAAACAAGAAAAAAGAGATGCAAAACAATAAGATACGATATACATAGGTTCCACCCTCTCCCGCTTCACGGGAGAGGCGTCGGTTGCCTCAGCCTGTGCTCTTTAAATAGACAGAGCTCAATCATCGTCCTATAAAAACTAGCACTCTCCTTAAGAGAGTGCTAAAATACCCTCATTGGAGGGTTGTACCATGTCAACAGCTGTATATAATAACAGTATTTTAGAACATAATTGGACCCATTACGTCCGCCAAGGGGATAAGTACCCCCTATTATCCACCGAAGAAGAACGGATCCTCGTAGAACGCTTTACGTATCATGGCGACCTAAAAGCCGCTCAACAATTGGTGTTATCACACATACGATATGTGGTCTACGCAGCCAAATCATACCAAGGATACGGCCTGCCATTGGCTGATTTAATGCAAGAAGGTACCATCGGATTGATGAAAGCCGTAAAAGGGTTTCGGTTAAACCAAGGGGTTCGGTTAATTACCTACGCCATGAAATGGATTAAATCCGCCATACAGGATTTTGTGGTTCGTAACTGGTGTTTGGTGAAAATTGCTACCACTAAAGCACAAAGAAAATTATTCTTCAACCTAAGACGTCACAAAAAAGATACCGCGTGGCTGTCATTATCCGATAAAAAGCACATTGCTGAACAACTCAATGTCCCCGTATCAGAAGTGTCTGAAATGGAAGGACGACTCTACACCCACGATACTTCTTTTGGGGAGCAGGAAGAAGGCGTTATTTCGCCTGAAGACTATCTGGCTGGCCCCGAAACTTTAGAGCCTTTGCATGAAGTTAGTCAAGAACACACAACGCAATTACCTGCTTTGTTACAAACATTGGATGCCCGTGCTCGCCGGATTATTGAAACTCGTTGGCTTCAAGAAGAAAGGGAACAGGCTTCCTTAAAAGAACTTTCTGTAGAAATGGGTATTTCTATAGAGCGCGTTCGACAATTAGAGCAGAATGCCTTGAGGAAAATGCGAGAAAAATCTGGAGAGGTATCTTTCTAAATGTCTTCGAATTGATTAATATGAATGTCCCCATCTGGAAAGCGAGCAATAATATCTAATTGCCCACCAAACAACTCACTCCGGCCTTGTTGCATGAATCAGGCATTCTGGATGTCATGCCAGTGAAAACTGGCATCCAGTTGCCCGTAGTATATATTTTGTTAAGTCATCCCAAACGTAGCCCGTCATCCCGAGCGTAGCGAGGGATCTCCCTCTATGCCACTCTTAGGAGATCCCTCACAATGTTCGGGATGACGTGGAAACATGGCCATTCATGCAACAAGGCCACTCACTCCCACTTCTTCTTTTCTTCCTGAAACGCATTCTCATGCTCTAACCAAAGAGTATTGATAATACCGCATGAGCAGGCGAACAGTACCCCTAAAATCCACGTAAAATACCACATGATGAATGTCCTTTTTTAAACACCCCTAACCCTCTAATACGCCTCCGAACCAGACAAATTCCTCCGATCTAACGGCCCTCGCATCATCCTAAAAGCATAGCCCGTGTAGAGCAGAACGATGGGTAAAAATAGAACCACCACCCAAAACATAATATGCAGCGTCATGGCACTGGATGTGGCATCCCAAGCAGTTAAACTGTGGTTAGGATGAGAGGAAGAAGGTAATATGAAAGGAAACAGGCCACTGGCGGCAACGCCAATAGCCCCCACCATCGCCACAGAATATCCATATAGCGCTTTTTTAGGACATCGTTGGCAAAACAGTAGAGTGAAAAGCATGATAAGGCAGGTTAGACCCACTAACCCCCATAAAGACGGGTGTGTGGTCATGGCGTCTAACCAGGCCCCCTCTTTTAGGACCACGGTTTTATGCGTGGGGATGAGCATTGCTTGGGGATTGCCTTGTTTGACGATATGATACCCGGGTAAATATCGTAGCCAAAGACCACACCCTAAAAATGACAATATTGTTAAACCACCAACCCCTTGGGCATATCGTCGGGCACGTTCTTGGATCAGTACATCGGCTATTTTCACATTTAAAAAGAGAGCTCCTTGGGTGACACATAGTCCCAAACTCACCAAACCGACCAATAACGCAAATGGATGGAGTAAGTTCAAAAACTGGCCTGTGTAAAAAGCTCGCAAAGTATCATCAAAATGGAAAGGTATGCCTAAAAACACATTGCCCAATGCCACGCCAAACAACAAACTGGGCACAAATCCACTGAGAAATACGGCTATGTCCCAACCGGTACGCCAAAATGGATTAGCAAGCTTACTTCGATAATCAAACCCCGGGGGTCTTAAAATAAGAGCAAACAATACTAACAATAGAGCGTAGTAAAAAGAAGAAAAAGCCACGGCATACACAAAGGGCCAAGCTGCGAACAGAGCTCCCCCCGTGGTGATAAACCACACTTGGTTGCCCTCCCACGTGGGACCAATGCTATTCAACAACAAACGTCTTTGTTCATCAGTTTTTCCAACCCAAGGTAGCAGAAAAGCAACCCCTAAGTCTCTTCCCCCCAACAACATAAAACCCGCCACTAACACTGCAACAAATAACCACCAAATGCCTTTTAATGTCATATAATCCATAATTACCCCCGCTCAAAGTGGTAACGACCCGTTCCTAGCGTGCTGGGGCCCTCTGCCGCATATTTAAACATCAGCCACAGTTCAATGAAAAGCAGACAAGTGTACAAAATAATAAAACCAGCCAAACTGGTCAACACTTGCTCGGTTGAGATACTCGATACCCCTAAATAAGTGGGGAGTATCTCCGCAATGGCCCACGGTTGACGACCATACTCAGCCACTACCCAGCCACATTCGGCTGCAATCCAAGGGAGAGGCATGCCATACAAGGCCAGTTTGAGTAGCCAAGCTTTTTGGCGTAATCGGCCTTGGATGTTGTGATAAAAAGCCGCCACAAAGATAAACAGCATCAGAAGTGCTGCCCCTACCATGATACGGAAGCTCCAAAACACAGGGGCAACTTTTGGAATAGAGTCTAGAGCTGCTTGATGAATTTGGGCGTGCGTTGCATCCACGACATTTGGTGCATACTGCTTCAAGAGTAGACCATAGCCCAAGAAAGGTTTCAGTTCTTCAAAGCGATTTTTTTGGGTTAAGGAGAGAGAGGTAGCCTTATCTTTCATTATTTGCATGAGACCATAGGCTTCCATCCCATATTCAATATATTTCTCATGGCGAGAAATTAAGTCTTTAATACCTACGACAGGCTCCGTGGTGGTTCTAGTGGCAATAAGGCCCAACATATAGGGTATTTTTACCGCATAGTCGGTTTTTTGAGTCTCATTGTTGGGTAATCCGAATAAGGTAAAAGCGGCGGGTGGATCTTCCGTTTCCCATTCAGCTTCAATCACCGCTAATTTGGTTTGCTGAACTTCCCCCATGGTGTAGCCGCTTTCATCTCCCAATACAATCACGGATAAAATAGAGGCTAGTCCAAAACCAGCGGCAATAGCAAAAGAACGGCGGGCAAAGGGGTAATCACGATTTTTGAGCAAGTAATAAGCGCTAATGCCCAAAACAAACATGGCTCCTGTAACATAACCGGAAGCCACCGTGTGGACAAATTTAACTTGGGCAACTGGATTAAAAAATAAGTCAGTAAAGCTGGTAAGCTCCATGCGCATGGTTTCTGGATTGAACTCAGCGCCTACAGGATTTTGCATCCAGGCGTTGGCTATTAGAATCCACAAAGCCGACAAATTAGCCCCGATGGCTAAAAGCCAGGTGGTGGCTAAATGTTGTACCTTAGATAGCCTATTCCAGCCAAAGAAAAATAACCCCACAAAGGTAGATTCTAAAAAGAAAGCGGTGATCCCCTCAATGGCCAGAGGGGCTCCAAAAATATCGCCCACATAATGGGCATAGTAGGCCCAGTTGGTGCCAAATTGAAACTCGAGCGTGATGCCTGTTGCAACCCCCATGGCAAAATTGATGCCAAAGAGTTTTCCCCAAAATCGGGTCATATCCTTATAAATTTCTTGTCCGGTCAGGATATACACCGACTCCATAATGGCTAAAATAAAGGATAAGCCGAGTGTTAAAGGAACAAATAAAAAGTGATAAAGGGCTGTGATGGCAAATTGTAATCTGGATAATTCAACGACACTGTTTACTATCATAAATGGGATCCCTCTTTAAACCAATCGCGAATATGTTCCAATCGGGTAGATTTGGGGAGAGGATGTGCAAAGCACAGCCAGACCAAACCAGTTAGCAGAATTGCTTTTAACACCAGAGCGACACTGATTTCTCGTTTTAGCATATGTATTTCCCACACCGGTATAGGATCTAAAATCTGTTAATGCGGTTGATTGACGATACTTAAGCCCTTGAGTAAATGAATGGCTTCATTCAATTGATAATCATTCCCAGCGACGGTTGCCGAAGAAGTGTCAGCCTCTTTAGAGGCTTTCGTAGGTTCTTTCGAGCCATTAGCCAAATGTCCTTTCAAATCACTTTCTTTAATGAGCAGGCTTTCCACGGAGGCATCTTGTGGTGTGATGGTCATACTCAGTTCTGGCACTTCAATATCTGGGGTAATCCCAGTGGCTTGGATAGAGCGACCACTGGGGGTGTAATAAAGGGCGGTGGTGAGCTTTAAGCCGCGTTTATTGTCATTTAGTGGAATAACTGTCTGAACAGAGCCTTTTCCAAAGGTTTGGGTGCCCATAATGACAGCGCGTTGATGATCTTTGAGGGCGCCAGCCACGATTTCAGAAGCAGAGGCTGAACCGCCGTTCACCAGGACCACGAGGGGGGCCCCATCCAAGATATCGGTGCGAGAAGCGTATTCTTTAACCGCGGTATTTTCAAGTCGTCCTTCCGTATAGACAATCAGGTTATCGTATTTTAGATGACCCCCGTCTAAGAAGGCATCGGTTACTTGCACTGAAGCTTCTAAGATTCCGCCAGGGTTATTGCGTAAATCTAAGATGAGGCCTTTGAGCTGTTTGTGACGGCTTTCTTGCATTAACGAGCGGATGGCTTTTATCATTTCATCGCCGGTTTGGGCTTGGAATTGGGATAGCCGAATGTAACCATATTCGCCATCGAGCAGCTTGCTTTTTACGCTTTTGGCTTGAATAATGTCTCGAGTTAGCTCCAAAATAAGGGGTTTATCGGCATTTTTTCGTAAAATAGTCAGTTTTACTTTAGTGCCTTTTTCCCCCCGCATGAGTTCAACCGCTTTTCGGAGGGATAGGCCTTTTACGGGAGTATCACCAATTTTAATAATCAAATCGCCAGGTTTGATGCCGCCTTTGGTGGCGGGCGTATCGTCAATAGGGCTAATGACCCGAATAAACCCATCTTCGAGGGTGACTTCCAGCCCTAAGCCGCCAAATTTTCCAGACGTACTGGCTTTGAGATCGGAAAATTCTTCTTCGTCGAGGTAGGCGGAGTGAGGATCTAAACCAGCCAGCATACCCCGAATGGCGTTTTCAAATAAAGTTTTGTCATCGGTGGCTTGCACGTAATAATGATGAACGATTTCGACCACGGAGGTGAATTGTTGTACTTCTTCTAGGGGGAGGGGCTCTTTTTCTTTTTTGACCGTACTGTTGGCCGGGTTCATCACCAGGCATAACAAGACACTCAGGATCAGGGCAGGGAGGCGTCTCATACGATGGCATTCCTTTTTTGTTTGTTAAAAAACTAAGATTTAAACCACGTGAGTGGATTAATGGGCTGACCTTTTTTGCGTATCTCAAAGTATAACCCAGGTTCGGGGATCCCGCCCGTTTGTCCGGTGTAGCCCAGGATCTCTCCTGCGGCGACAGAGTCTCCGGTGGTCTTAGAAAGACGTTCTTGATTGCCATAGAGGCTCATATATCCTTGACCATGATCCACAATAATGAGTAATCCTACCCCTCGAAGCCAATCCGAGAAGACCACTTTTCCGGATAAAATGGCCTGAACGGGGGTGCCTGGTGTTAGGGGAATGAAGTTAGGATGTTCTGTTTGAGGAAAATATCGGTTGGTGGTAAGGCGGAATAAAGCACGAGAGACGGGAAACGATTTATGTTTGGCCAACACACTTTGACTTAAATCTATCCCAAGGCTTTGTTTATCAGATATCAAAGACAGTTCTTTGAGAATAGATTGGAGGGCGGCTTCATTTTTGGATAACTGGGTGAGGTTTTGTGATTTTTCGTGAATATCTTGTTTTAAATGGGTTAAAATGGCTTTGCGTGCCTCTTTTTCGGACATCAATTTCTGATGTACTTTGTCAGCCTTATTACTCATTAAGGTCAGCTCCGCTTGTTTTTCCAACAACGCTTCTTGAGCATCCTGCAGTTTTTGTAACGAGTTAGCTGTCTCAACAAATGCCATGTTTTGCGTCTCTTGTAATAGTTGATAATACTTCAACTCAGCGAGCCATAACGGTTTTTTCTGACTTAAAAAAGTGCTGATGGGGGCTTTTTTATAGGTCTTCATTTGTAAAAAAGCGATTTTTTCAACCTCTTTAATTTCAAGTTGATATTGTGTTTCCAACCCCATACTTTGTTTTTGAAGTGTTTGGAGTTGAGTGTTGAGAATGTTAACATTCATTTCGAGCGCGGCGCGTTCTGTTTCATAGGCTGCAATTTTTTTCTCAATTTGGGCCAAATCTTGTTGTTGACGGTTTTCTGTGTGCAGATACTGCACAATGGCTTCTTGGGTTTCTTTTATGGTTTTATGCACTTGGTGCAAATCTTGCTCCACCGTTTTTACATTGGATTGACCCCAAACAACTTGGGCTAAGCTAAGCAAAAAAGCGCATAAAAAAATGTTCATAAAAGTAAGCTCGTTCCAGTCATGTCAGAAGATTTGGGCAACTTCAGAATGTCCAACACGGTCGGGGCAATGTCACACAAACGGCCCTCTGGGGCGAGGGTTCCTTGGGTGCCTACATACAACAACGGTACAGGTGATACCGTATGGGCGGTATGGGGCTGCTGGGTGAGCGGATCGAACATGAGTTCTGCATTGCCATGATCGGCCGTGATAAGCGCTTCCCCCCCTATGGCTTGCAAAGCAGCAACCACCTTGCCAAGGCATGCATCTAACACTTCAATGGCAGCCATGGTGGCCTCTAGTAAACCCGTATGCCCCAGCATGTCGGCATTGGCATAATTACAGATAATCACATCATACCGTTTCTCTTGAATGGCTTCCACTAAGGCCTCTGTCAGCTCAAAGGCGCTCATTTCAGGTTTTAAATCGTAGGTAGCGACCTTAGGGGAAGGAATAAGATGTCGCTCTTCCCCTGGGTAGGGGGTTTCCTCCCCGCCATTAAAGAAAAATGTGACGTGTGCATATTTTTCCGTTTCAGCCAACCGCCATTGGGTTAAATGATGGCGGGACAAGACTTCCCCTAAGGTATTTTTAAGACGGATGGGAGCAAAAGCCACGGTGGCGGAGAGCTTATCGGAATAATGCGTGAAGGTGGTCAAAGCCGATAAAACAGGTGCTTGGGCTAACAGCTGGGACAACTGTCGCATGCGATCAGCCCGAAAATTAAAACAAATGGCCGCATCTCCCGCTTGAATGGGATGATACTCTGGCAATGCAATGGGGTGAACAAATTCATCAGTGATACCGGCTTGATAGGAGGCTTCTATTGCTGCCGTCGCAGAAACATGAATGATGTCTGATTTTTCTGTGAGACATTGGTAGGCTAATTGTGTACGCTCCCATCGTTTATCTCGGTCCATTGCATAATAGCGCCCCATCAGAGAGCCAATTTGAACCTGGGGATAGGCTTTGAGAAAGGTTTCCAGCTGTTTTAGGTAGGTAAGAGCACTTTTTGGGGGGGTATCTCGACCATCTAAAAATAGATGTAGCGTGGTGGGCGTGTTGTGACACAGCCGAATGAGTGCTTCTAAATGAGTTTGTAGGCTGTGGACACCACCATCGGACAGAAGGCCTAACAAGTGAAGGCGATGGGGAGGGCGTATGGCTTGTAAAGTTTGTTGTAAAACTGGATTTTGATTAAACGTGCCTTGCTGAATGGCTTGGCTGATGCGAAGACTGTCTTGATAGACAATGCGGCCTGCGCCGATATTTAGATGGCCAACTTCTGAGTTGCCCATTTGTCCGGCGGGTAATCCCACATCGGTGCCACTGGCCGATAATAAGGCATGAGGATACGCCTTCCACCAC
>JAHFQG010000094.1 GCA_023266415.1 Francisellaceae bacterium
TATTCAGCTTCATCCACGCCATGAGCAGGTACAGTATGCGTATTATATGAAGGGGTTGGTGAAGTTTTCAGAGTCTTTGGTTTCTTTCGATCGCTACTTGCCGCTCAATCCTGCTGAGCGGGATATCACGGGCGCTCGAGAAGCTTTTTTCCATTTTGATGAATTACTGCGTCGTTTTCCCAACAGTATTTATGCCGAAGATGCCCGTCAACGTATGGTTTTTTTAAAAGTAGTGATAGCTGAGCATAATATACAAGTAGCGAAGCATTATTTAACGCGTCAAGCCTATGTGGCGGCCTTAGACAGGGCTATCCAAGTGATAGAACAATTTTCAGACACACCTGCTCGGATAGATGCTTTAAATATTATGGTTACGTGCTATAAAGCCATGAGGCTAACTCAATTGGCACAAGATACCGAGCGGGTTTTGAAGGATAATCGGTAAAAGCAGGTTTCTATCCCTGTAAAGGGGGTTAATTTACGGTTTGAAGATATTCAGCTGTAGATTTTTAATACATTTAAAGGGCCTTGTTGCATGAGTCAGGCATTCTGGATGTCATGCCAGTGAAAACTGGCATCCAGTTGCCCGTAGTATATATTTTGTTAAGTCATCCCGAGCGTAGCCCGTCATCCCGAGTGTAGCGAGGGATCTCCTAAGAGTGGCATAGAGGGAGATCCCTCGCTACACTCGGGATGACGGGCTACGCTTGGGATGGCGTGGAAACATGGCCATTCATGCAACAAGGCCAAATAAAATACTGTATATATTATCAGCCTTTAAAGTTTTTCTTTTTAATGTTCCAAAACCCACTGCAGGTGTTCTTGAACGTCTTTATTGTCAGGAAACAGTGCTTTGGCTTGCTGTAATACTGCCAAAGCTTCTTCTCGTTGATTATTTTTAAACAGTGCCATCCCATAAGTATCAATCACTTTGGGTTGCTGAGAGGCCAGGGCATAAGCTTTTTTAGCCAACACCAGGGCTTGAGCGGGATTTTTGTCTATTTTAAGTAACGCCAGATTGTTGAGAGCGATGAGATCTTGCGTGTGGGTATTTAAAAGCTGTTCATAACACCGTTCGGCCTTTTGAGACTCCCCTTTTTTCAGGTACTCAGAGGCTAAAAATCGCCACGTAGGCGCATCTTCTGGATGTTTATCCAGCCATTCTTCCAGAGGGATAGTGGCCCCTGTGGGCTCCCCCAATTGTTGATCTAAATAATAAATGGATTTAGCCAAATGAGCCGAAGGCACTTTGAGAAAAGCTTGTTGATAAGCTTCTTTGGCTTTACCCAGCTGATTTTGCGCCGCATAGCCTTTGGCCAGCGTGGTATCGCCTATAATGGCCTGGGGGGCTTCTTTTTGTAACTGTTTCCCCACCTCAATTAAGGTCGGATAATCTTTTTCTTTTTCAGCGATATGGGCCTTTAATATCCAAGCAGGCAAGAAATGTGTATCTAACGATAACACTGTATCTACCCTATCTCGTGCTTGGTTGATTTTACCCAATTGATATTCCGACTCCGCCAACCCTTGCCAAACGGAAGGGGTAGAGGGCGCCTTCTGCGTCAACGTTTCAAACACTTGTGCTGCCACTTTATACTGCTTATTCTCCAAGGCCAATTGCCCATATAAATGGGCGAAGGTATAATGATGGGGATATTCTTGGTATAAATTTTGGGCTATTTCCAAGGCTTTTTCGGGTTGACCTTGGCGCAGATAGAAGGTCATTTGGGCTTGTTTAGGCTCTACTTTGTTGGGATGTGCCCGAGCGGCTTTGTCTAAGGCCAATTTTGCTTCTGTTTTTTTGTTTTGATTTTCAAGAAGCTGGGCCATTTGAAGCCAAGCCGTCATATTTTTAGGGGATGAATCTAAGGTGGCTTGAATACTTTTTTCAGCCGCTCCCCAATCGAATTTTTTCAAATAATTATCGCTCAATCGATATCGAGCAGGTAAAAAATTGGGATCTCGCTCTAGGGCAGACTGATAGCTTAACAGGGCCAAATTCGAATTTCCTTTGGCCTCAGCACACAAGCCTAGCAGATATTGAGACAAAGCGGTTTTGCCCTGAGTACGAGCATACGCCAATGTGTTCTGTTCAGCTAACTCAACCTGATTTTTCTCTAAATGAGATAAAATAACAGTAATATCGTGGGTAAATTCGGAGTCTGATAAAGCCAACGGAGGCAAAGTGGGGGTTAAATCAGCCACCTTGGGTGCTTCTAGGGGGGGGGGAGGATTTTTCTTAAACCGTTCTGCTTGAGTCAACAGGGGCAAGCCTTCTTCGGGTTGTTTATTGAGCAAATAGGCTGTACCCAAGAGGGTTAATAAACGGGGCTCTTCGGTTAAAGAAGATACATAGGGAAAAAGTAAGTCAATGGCTTTTTGAGGTTGATCTTTTTTAAGGGCGATAGCAGACAATAAAGTGCGCACTTGAATGGTGTCCCGCTCTAATAAGGGGGAAACTTCTGCTTCGGCTTTATCCCATTGGCCTTGTGAAAAGTATACACGCCCCAATAAAAGATGTGCTATATCCCAGTTAGGCCGTTTGCCAATCACCTGTTCCAAAGTTTTTTGTGCGACATTCAACTGGCCTTGTTCGGACAACAAAAATGCTTGGAGTAACCCCACTTCAGGGTTGTTGGGCAGCACATGTTGTAATAGATCAAGGTGTTCGTTTAATCCTTGCATGTCTCCCATGGCCATTTGTAAGGAAGCAAGATGCAAATGAGCCTCTAAATGATTGGGATTAGCGCGTAATGCACGCTCGTAAGAAGCTTTGGCTATGGAAAAATCCCCTTTCAGGCGATCGATATCGCCTTGTCGCGTTGCAACATCCGCCACTCGCATACCACTTCGTTGAGCTTGTTCCAACACTTCTTCGGCTTGTTTAAAGTCAAGACGTGCGGTATAGGCTTTTGCCAACACATCCAACACCTCTACCACAGGGGGAGACTTTGTTTCGAGTGTTTTTAGCACAGCCAAACTCTGTGCCACCTCGCCTTTACCTAACAAAGCCTCTGCGCGTAACGTGAGCAGAGTTCGATTGAAGGGATCGGCGCTATCGTCCGGAATAAGTTGCTCTAAAACCGCGTCGTATTCTTCTTGGAGTATCCAAATTTTGCCTAAAATGGGCATCCAATGCATGGTTTTACCGGATTGTTTGAGTTGTTCGCCTAACACAGCACTTTTATCAAACTGGTTTTGTGCCAGATACACGTAGGCCAAGTCAATTTTGGCTTGGATGTCTTCGGGGTATTCGATTACTTTCTGTTGAAACTGGTGTTGAAAACGGGTTAGTTCGGTGGGATTGTAGTCGCTATAGGGGGTGAGTGCAGAAACGGTATTGGTTAAAGTGAATAGTATTGTGCCATATAACCACCCCCACCCTGCCCTCCCCCGCCAGCGGGGGAGGGGAAACTCAATAACTCTTCCCAACCAATAGGGGAAGGGAAATTCAATAACTCTCTCCAACCAATAGGGGCGGAGAAACTCTTCATTTTTCATCATACGATTGCCTTTTCTCGGATATTCAGCTTATCCATCAGATGATACAATGTTGGACGGGTAATGCCTAATAATCCGGCGGTTTTAGACACGTTACCTTCCATATATTGTAACGCGCGCTGAATGGCGTCTCGTTCGGCTTCTTCCCGCACATTGCGGAGGTTAAAGGGGATTTTGTGTTTGCTGTTGGGGAGGATATCGAGGTCTTCTGCACGGATGTAGGGGGAATCGCTCATGATAACCGCCCGTTTGATGCAGTTTTCTAACTCTCTGACGTTACCAGGCCAATGATGCGCTTCTATTAACTCAAGGGCGGCTCGACTGAACCCGCGGATCCGCCGTTTAAATTCTTGGTTACAGCGATCTAACAAAGCCCGTGCAATAAGGAGCACATCTTGCTCGCGTGAACGCAATGGGGGAATGGGAATAACCACTTCGCTTAAGCGGTAATACAAGTCTTCTCGGAAGCGATTTTCTGAAATAGCCACTTTGAGCGCTTGGTGCGTCGCACCAATTACCCGCACATCTACCGAAATTTCGTCTCTCCCACCCAATCGCTCAATCACCCGTTCTTGTAAGAATCGGAGTAACTTTGGTTGTAAGGGCAGTGGTAAATCGCCAATTTCATCTAAAAACAGAGTGCCCCCATGAGCTGATTCAATTTTACCCAATGTTTGCTTCACAGCCCCCGTAAAGGCCCCTTTTTCATAGCCAAACAGCTCACTTTCCAATAAATTATCGGGGATAGCGGCACAGTTGATGGCCACAAATCGACCATTTTTTCGGTCGCTGAGTTGGTGGATACCACGGGCTAAAATCTCTTTGCCACAGCCACTTTCCCCGCACAGCAGCACATTGGTGTGGGTGGGAGAGACTTTTTGGATCATCTTGCATACTTTGTCCATAGCGCGACTGGCATAAATGAGCCCTTCGATGTTAGATTGAGGGTTATTTTTCCAACGTCGGGTTTCCTGTTCAAGTTGGTAAACGTGTAAAGCACGGTCAATCATTAAAGCCAATAACGAAATATCGGTGGATTTTAAATAAAAATCATAGGCACCCGCTTGTACTGCTTGCATGGCGGTATTTTTGTCTTCTGAAGTTGTTATTAAAATAACTTTTGTTTGAAACGGCAGGTTTAGGATTTCTTCGAACAATCCGATGTTTTTCAAATCGAGCAACACCACTTCTGGCTCGAACCGACGCATGAGCAGAATAGTTTTGGTATGTGTATCAGCCGATGATACGTCATAGGCGGGCAAAATGCGGCGCAGCGCATCACGAAAGAGTGTTGCCTCTTCCACCACCAAGACGGTGGGTTTTTCCTTAGGGGAAGCCATGTCACATCCTTGTGGACATTAGGAGATCACAATATTAGAAAAAATATGAGTTAATCAACCAAAGAAAAAGTGGCGTTCCCAAGGGGATTCGAACCCCTGTTACCGCCGTGAAAGGGCAGTGTCCTAGGCCTCTAGACGATGGGAACTAG
>JAHFQG010000023.1:0-6303 GCA_023266415.1 Francisellaceae bacterium
TGGTTTTCCCAGACGCCCTTTTAAAGATATTCTTAGAGGCAAATCCCGATATTCGGGCAGAACGACGGTTTTGGCAGTTGAAAGATTTGGGTCAATCTGTTAACCTACAAAGTCTTTTTTTAGAAGTGGTTGCGCGGGATGAACGGGATCGAAATCGGTCTATCTCACCCCTCCAGCCAGCACCCGATGCCATTATTATCGACGCCTCTTTTTTATCCAAAGAAGATGTCTTTCAAAAAGTACTCGGGTACGTCCACGAAAAGGGACTGTGAACTGCCTTTTGTCATGCTGGCAAAGGCTGACATCCAGTCTAAAAGGGGTTAATCCTTTAGCAGGATTAACCAGTGTTTAACAAGTGCTTATCAGCATTCCAGGATCTATCACTATGTCAGAAAATTTTGCCGCCCTCTTAAAAGAAAACTTATCCCGTATTCAAGTAAGACCTGGGGCTGTCCTCAATGGACAAGTCTTGGCCATTAACCGTGAGAAAGGGATTGTCGTCCTCAATACCCCCCTGAAGTCAGAAGGGTATATCCGTTTAGAAGAATTTTTGGACGTCAATGGCAACTTAGAAATTGAAGTGGGTGATAGCGTTCCTGTCGCTTTGGAATCCATCGAAGACGGATGGGGTGAAACCCGCCTTTCCCGCGCTAAGGCCAAACGCGCGGCTTCCTGGATTGATCTCGAAAAAGCTTACCAGTCTGGTGCTGCTGTTACTGGGGTGGTACATGGTAAAGTCAAAGGCGGTTTTACGGTGGATATCCATGGGATCCGTGCCTTCTTGCCTGGTTCCCTCATCGACGCCCGCTCTGGCCGTGATACGGGCATCGAAGAGGGCAAAGAACTCGAATTTAAAGTCATTAAATTGGACCAAAAACGCAACAACGTGGTGGTTTCCCGCCGCTCGGTCATGGACGCAGAAGGCAGCGCAGAGCGCAGTGCTCTGCTTGAAGGTTTAGCAGAAGGTCAAATCGTCACAGGGGCCATTAAAAATCTTACCGATTATGGCGCCTTCGTTGATTTGGGGGGTATCGATGGCCTATTACATATCACTGACATTGCTTGGAAACGCGTTAAGCACCCCAGCGAAGTTCTCAAAGTGGGTGAAGAAGTCACTGTTAAAGTACTGCGATTCGATCGTGAAAAAATGCGAGTTTCTTTAGGATTGAAACAATTGGGAGATGATCCGTGGGTTGGTGTTGCGCGCCGTTACCCCGTTCATACCCGTGTACACGGTAAGGTTACCAATATTGCGGACTATGGCTGCTTCGTAGAGCTTGAAGAAGGCATTGAAGGGCTGGTTCACGTCTCTGAAATGGATTGGACCAATCGCAACATACACCCCAGCAAAGTTGTTCAGTTAGGCGACGAAGTAGATGTGATGGTGCTGGATATCGATGAAGAGCGTCGGCGTATTTCCTTAGGTCTCAAACAATGCCTAGACAGTCCTTGGGAGGCTTTCAATAAAGGGCACAATAAAGGGGAACGTATTAAAGGCAAAATTAAATCTATCACCGATTTTGGGATTTTCATCGGACTCGATGGCGGTATCGATGGCCTAGTCCATTTATCGGATATTTCTTGGAATATGTCTGGTGAAGAAGCTGTACGCGACTACAAGAAAGGCGATGAAGTGGAAGCCGTGGTATTATCGGTTGATCCGGAACGTGAAAGAATTTCGTTAGGTATCAAACAGTTAGATTCCGATCCCTATGCCAGTTACTTGGCCGAACATCCCAAAGGCAGCGTGGTGTCTGGCACCATTCTGGAAGTAGATGCCAAAGGTGCTCGGGTTGATTTGGGCCAAGGGGTAGAAGGATACCTGAAAGCCTCTGAACTCTCTCGTGATCGCGTCGAAGACGCTCGTACCTTCCTCAAAGAGGGGGCGACCATCGAAGCGAAGTTTACCAGCATTGATCGCAAAAATCGTATCATCAGTTTGTCCGTCAAGGCCCGCGAAACCCAAGAAGAGGCTCAAGCTATGCGGGATTACTCTAAGCAAGACGATAATGCCAGTGCCACATTGGGTGACTTATTAAAACAGCATATTAATAAGGACGATGAATAGGCTTTTTTGGGTCTGATCTGCATCAGGGTGTCAGGGGGGCTAGGCTGAAGCCTCGCCCCTGAGTCTGTTATGGTCCCTTTTATGGTTCCCGCGGGGGGGGATAGTTAATGTGACAACAAATCTCCTTCAAAAACGCCGCACCTTCGCCATTATCTCTCATCCGGATGCCGGTAAAACCACCATCACTGAAAAGTTATTGTTATTCGGAGGCGCTATTCAGCTGGCTGGGACGGTCAAAGGGCGCAAAGCCGATCGCCACGCCACCTCCGACTGGATGGAATTGGAAAAACAGCGGGGGATATCCGTTACCACATCTGTGATGCAATTTCCCTATCAAGATTGCATCATCAATTTATTGGATACGCCAGGTCATGAAGATTTCTCAGAAGATACTTACCGTACTTTAACGGCTGTTGATGCGGCTCTGATGGTTATTGACGCGGTGAAAGGGGTAGAAGAGCGTACCATTAAGCTGATGGAAGTATGTCGGTTACGTAACACTCCTATTATTACGTTTATCAACAAATTAGACCGAGAAGGGCGAGAGCCCATTGATTTGTTGGATGATATTGAACGTATTTTGAACATTCGGGCAACCCCGATGACGTGGCCCATTGGGATGGGGAAGCGTTTTAAAGGGGTATACCATATTGCAGCGCAAGAGCTGCATTTGTTTAACAGTACCAAAGGGCATATCAAGCAGGATGTTGAACAGTTGTCTGGATTGGATGAACCTGCGTTGGTGGCACGTTTTGGTGACGTGATGCAAGAAACGTTAGACACATTGCATTTGGTGCAAGGCACAACGGAGCCATTTGAAAAAGAAGCATTTTTGGCGGGCAAAACGACTCCGGTTTATTTTGGATCTGCCTTGAATAATTTTGGGGTTCAACAAATTTTAGATGCGTTGGTGGCGTATGCTCCCAGCCCTTTGCCCCGTGAGACCCTCACTCGTATGGTGGCTGCCACTGAGCCGGCTTTTACAGGGTTTGTATTTAAAATACAGGCCAACATGGATGCCCATCATCGAGATAGGGTAGCCTTTTTACGAATTTGTTCTGGGAAGTACATCAAAGGGAAGAAAGTATATCATGTGCGGCTAAAACGAGAGGTGGTTATCCCCAATGCACTGACTTTTATGGCAGGAGAGCGTACGTTGGTTGAAGAAGCTTATCCGGGGGATATTATTGGCCTGCACAATCATGGGACCATCCAGGTGGGGGACACCTTTACAGAAGGGGAGTCTCTTCAGTTTACGGGTATACCGCATTTTGCCCCTGAGCTGTTTAAAGCGGTTCGGCCCAAAGATCCCTTGAAAATGAAAGCCTTGCAGAAAGGGCTCGACCAGCTTTCTGAGGAAGGCGCCACACAAGTATTTCGGCCGCTCAATAGCAATCAAATCATTTTAGGAGCGGTGGGGGTATTACAGTTCGATGTGGTGGCCTATCGACTTCAAGCAGAGTATAAAGTAGAATGTGTTTTTGATGTTATTGCGTGCTCATTGGCGCGTTGGGTATCGGGTAATTTCAAGAAATTGGAAGAATTTCGAAGGAAGTGTGTTGATTACCTAGCTTTAGACAGCTCTGGTGCATTAACTTATCTTGCCCCCAGCCGAGTGAATATGAAACTCACCGAAGAACGATGGCCAGACATCGTTTTTAGCCCGACACGCGAGATAACATAGCCACAGCAGAGAATGCTCGGATAAGCGGGAATAGCTCAGTTGGTAGAGCATTGGCTTCCCAAGCCAAATGTCGCGAGTTCGAACCTCGTTTCCCGCTCCATTTTTTATAAAAAAGAGATCTCTCGCCCCTCATTCCCGCCCAACACTTTCTTTGCTAGAATGACTTAGATAGCGGATGAAGGGGGATCCCAATGATACGTTTTCTGATGCTGATACTGCTCATGGCAGGCCTTTTCGCCTGTATCGTCTTAGCTTTTTTAAACACCACAACAGTGACAGTCCATTATGGCATCGGATATACCGAGAAACCACTGGCTGTTCTGATTTTTTGGGCAGTGGCCATGGGCATATTCATCAGTATCCTCCTATTAGGTATACCACTCATTCAAAGCAAGCTGGCTTACTTTAGATTGAATCGACGGTGTCGAAAATTAGAAGTTCAACTGTTAGAAAAAGGGTAATGCCGTGTGGGAATTGGTTTTTTTGCTACTCCCGGTGGCCGCCTACTCAGGATGGGTAGCCGGTAAAAGGCATCTTCGTTCGCAACATAAGTTACCGTTGTCACGCGATTACTATCGCGGACTCAATTATTTACTCAACGAACAACCCGATAAAGCCATGGACGCGTTCACCAAAATGTTGGATGTCTCCCCCGATTCCGTTGAAACCACATTAGCCTTGGGCAGCTTGTTTCGTCGAAAGGGGGAAGTGGAGCGAGCCATTGGGATCCACCAGAGTCTCATTGACCGACCCAATCTAACCCTTGACCAACGAGGTTTGTCGTTATTGGAGCTGGGTCAAGATTACTTATGTGCTGGCGTGTATGATCGAGCTGAAAATTTGTTTTATGAGCTTTCTCGCTTAGGGGGCGAACCCGGTGAAAAAAGCCAAAAACATTTGCTGCATATCTTTGAACGTGAAAAAGATTGGGATAAAGCCATCCAAACAGCTAAGTCGTATCAAGCTTCTTCGATGGAGTTTATGGGCCCTCAAATCGCTCAATATTATTGCGAAAAAGCGGTATTATCTTATGCTCAAAAAGATGTTAAAAACGCCTTGAAATTTTTAAAAAACGCCCTCTATCATGATCACGCTTGTGTGCGGGCCAGTATTTTACAAGGGGAGTTCGACTTAGACCATGGTCGATATCGTTCTGCCATGAAGGCCTTTAAACGGGTAGAACAACAAGATATCACTTTTATGCCCGAAGTCATGGGCCGTATTGTCCACATTCATGATATTTTGGGCTTGCAAGGTGCCTTAGAGCAATACTTTGCCCATTTGCTTCGTACCCGCCCCTGCGTGACCACTATTTTGGCCTACGCCAAGCATATTGAAAAGAAATTTAATGCAGAAGAGGCGGCTCGTTTTATGTCAGAATACTTAAAACAATATCCTTCCATCCGAGGCATTGCCTATTTAATACAATTTCATTTAAAGCGCTTGTCCGGCCATGCTCGAGAAGAGTTAGGCCTATTACAAACTTTGTTTGAGAAAATCCTCACCCAAAAACCCATCTACCAATGTCAACAATGTGGCTTTTCTTTAAAAGCCCTTCATTGGCAGTGTCCTAGCTGCCAACAATGGTCGAAAGTAAAATCTATTCAAGGGGTAGAAGGCGAATAAAACACCTCACGGGCGAGGCACGCCTTGTCTCTACTTTTTTTTGCAGAGCTTTTGGGCTTTTCTCGATAACAATTGGTCCTTTTTTTGTTGTGAGTAAGGCAAATGCATTATGTTTTCTCTAAAAACAACACTGGCAATGTTAAACGCGGAATTTTTCTTTTCATCTTGTTCTGAGCTTTTTTCAGCTTGTAATTTTTTTTGAATTTTAAAGGCTTGTGGTAACGCATACATTAAAAAGGTAAATGCACCAGTTATTAACCCTACCAGACCAGAAATGGTCATTTTTAACCATTCAGGGATATCTGGCTTAACAGGTTTCATGGTGATGGGTAAATCATGCACAAGTTGTATATTACCATCCTTTTGTATATTGTCCTCCTCTGTTTTTAGTGTCAAATTCTTATCGTTAATAACTTGCTCCCAATCCCGCATGCCTTGTGGGGGTAGATATTTTTGTGTCTTTTTATCGTATTGTCCTTTTACTCCCGTTAGGGTATAGCAGATAGCGCTGGCGGCAGCAGATGCCCCATCGTCGGTAGAGCGGTTGTTGTTGTTCCAAAAGTCGTTGCCAGGCCACGAAATGTGATCCCAAGCAACGGCCTTAACTAAAGTATACTTCCCTTCAGGGAGCTTCAATTGTTTGGCATAAACTTCCGGTTTTTCTAATAAAGGTAACTTTCCAGTTTTGTGGGGAATGGGTTTTTTATAGACTTTTTCTTCCGTGTAATTTGAATAAATTCCAGCAATGTTCGGAAAAGCAGCTCCGTGTTTTTCAATGATTTTTTGTAAAGTGGCCTGAAATTTGTCTGAAATGATGTCCGAAAATTGTCCAGAAAATGCACCACATCCAATTTCAGGCACGGTGACAATGGTTTTCGTTTTTAACCTATTCGAATAACTTAAAAGCGAAAGCAAACGTTGTTCC
>JAHFQG010000023.1:6313-13242 GCA_023266415.1 Francisellaceae bacterium
AGCGTTGAAATAAGCATTATCATCAATAATAGGGTTTCCATTATTATCTTTTAAAAGGTTTCCATTTTGTTCTTTTTTAAAGATAGCCATCGCGTCTGGAGAATATTCTCCATTTATTTTTTTTAAAATAATACCGGGCGTGAAAAATAAATGCCCTTGAAAAGAGGGAATATGCGTGGTAATGGGCCCGGGATGGCTTTCATTGTCGAAAATAGAAGTTTCAGCCGCAATATTTAAGTTTCCCAATAAAATGATTTCTGCATCGTTCCATCGCCGGACATTGCCTATCATTTTTAATATTTCATTTTCTGCAAAAATACAGGGTTTTTTTGTTTTCAGCAAGGTATCTATGAAATCTATAATGGACATTGTTTTTACGTTTAATTTTTTTTCCAGAAAAACGGCTTTCAGTTCATACCCCATCAAATCTTCTGGGTTGGATGCTTGTTTTAATTGGTTTAAATACTCCGAATAGGCTTTGTATGTTTTTGCATGTAAGCAGATGGTATAATCAATTGTCATAGAAATAACCTTATTTTATTTACTAACTGATAGTATAGTCTCGATATTTGTTTTTCGTATAAAAAGTCAGTCAACAAGATAAGTATTGGCGTTGATTCTCCCCCACAAACCGGTTATAGTCACTCTTTTCCAAGAATTCACGGCCTATGAACCCATTTATCATCGCCACAAAGCATTTTTTGGACCAAAACAACCTCCAAGAAACCGATATAACACGCGCCTTATCCCACTTGGGAGCAGGCAGTATCGATGCTGGAGATATTTATTTTCAATATACTCGCCAAGAATCTTTTTTTCTCGAAGACAGCCTCATTAAAGAAGGCTCCTATCACATAGATCAAGGCGTGGGTCTGCGTGCCATTCAAGGTGAAAAAACGGGCTTCGCCTATTGCGATGACATCACCCCCCAAAATTTACAAAAAGCCGCTCGCACCGCTCAATCCATTGTGGCGTACGGCGAAGAAAAAACCATCCAACTGCACAGCACCCCCCCCATTTTCCCCCTCTATAACCACGATAATCCCCTCAACAGCCTCTCTCAAGCCGATAAAATGGGTATCCTACGCACCTGTGATACCATCGCTCGTCAAAACCCTTTGGTCAGCCGAGTCACCGCAAGCCTGAGCGGCAGTTACGATATTATCCTCATCGCAGGCCTCGATGGCACCTTTGAAGCAGATATTCGCCCTTTGGTCCGATTGAATGTCCAAGTCATTGTTGAAAAGAAAGGCTTAAAAGAATCCGGCTCAGCTGGCGGCGGAGGGCGATACGACTACCGACATTTCATTCAACACAATTTGATGGCACATTATGCCCAAGAAGCAGTGCGACGCGCTCTTGTCAACCTAGACGCCCAACCTGCCCCCGCAGGGGCCATGCCCGTGGTATTAGGCCCAGGTTGGCCCGGTATTCTCTTACATGAAGCGGTCGGGCATGGCCTAGAAGGTGATTTTAACCGTAAAGGCACTTCCGCTTTTTCAGGTCGTGTGGGTCAACAGGTTGCCAGTACCGTTTGTACGGTGGTCGATGACGCCACCCTTCCACACGCTCGTGGCTCTTTAACCCGTGATGATGAAGGTGTACCAGCACAACGTACTGTCCTCATCGAAAATGGCATTTTAAAGGGCTACCTTCAAGACAAACACAATGCCCATCTCATGAACGTGCATTCCACAGGTAATGGACGACGTGAATCCTACGCTTCCCTTCCCATGCCCCGTATGACCAACACTTTTTTATTGCCCGGACACTATGAACCTGAAGATATTATTCACAGTGTTGAAGAGGGTATTTATGCCGTACATTTCGATGGTGGCTCGGTTGATATCACCTCGGGTAAATTTGTGTTTTCCATGAGTGAGGCGTACCGTATCCAAAAAGGCAAAATCACCTACCCCATCAAAGGCGCGACCCTCATTGGCTTCGGTCCTGACGTGATGCAGCGCATCAGTCGGGTGGGAAAAGACTTAAGTCTCGATCCGGGGGTGGGCACTTGCGGCAAAGACGGTCAAAGTGTCCCCGTGAGCGTTGGACAACCTACCCTCTTAGTCGATGAAATCGTGGTGGGAGGTACCGCCTAATGCAACAAGCTAAATTATTGGATATAGCTGCCGCTTTATTAGAAAAAGCGGCTCAAAAAGGCGCGACACAGGCGGAAATTGGAATACAATTTTCGCAGGGGGAACAAGTATCCGTCCGCCAACGGACGGTGGAAACCGTCGGATCTAATCAAGATAAATCGGTGTCCATCACGGTTTACCAAGGCAAACAAAAGGGGAGTACCAGTACCAACGACTTCCACGAAGATTCTCTCAACAATGCCTTAGAGGCAGCCATTCAATTGGCTTCTATAACGGGGCGAGATCTGTATTCTGGCTTAGCCAACCCGGAAGACATTGCCCGTCATATCCCGGATTTGCAACTGTGCCATCCCTGGGAGATGGATACCCGAGAAGCCATTCAGCTGGCCCTTGAAATAGAGGAAGCTGCCCTTAGTTACGACAAACGTATCTGTAATTCCGATGGCGCGAATGTCCATAAAAGCCAAGGCATCCATGTGTATGGTAACAGTCATGGGTTTTTAGCTGGATATCCAACTTCCAGACACTCTATGTCTTGTGTCGTCATGGGGGCGGGTGAAAAAGGCATGGAGCGAAACTACGAATATACCGTGGCTTGTCACCCGCAAGCCTTATGGTCCGCTGAACGAGTGGGACAAGGGGCGGCAGAGCGTACCCTCGCCCGATTAGACCCTCGTACCATTCCCACTCAAAAAATTCCTATTTTATTCGATCGAACTTTATCCCATGGGCTCATCAGCCATTTTATTGCTGCCATATCGGGTGGTAATTTATTCCGAAAAGCGTCTTTTTTATGTGACTCTTTGGGCAAACGGGTATTTCCCACCGCATTTAGCTTATACGAAGAACCTTACCTTATCAGCAAATTAGGCAGCTCTCCGTTTGACGGAGACGGCGTCGCCACCTTAGCACGCCCTTTGGTGCAAAAAGGGGCCATTCAAAGTTATGTGCTGAGCGCCTATTCAGCTCGCCAGTTGGGGTTGCAAAACACAGGTAACGCAGGTGGAGTAACTAACTTGCGCGTTGAATACCCTTGCGTCTCACAAAAAGAACTATTACAACAAATGCATACTGGGTTGTGGGTAACTGAGCTTATGGGACAAGGCGTAAACTTAATCACCGGAGATTATTCTCGCGGTGCAGCAGGCTTTTGGGTGGACAAAGGACACATCCAATACCCTGTGAGTGGCGTCACCATCGCAGGCCATTTGGGGGACATGTTGGCCAATATTGTGGGCATTGCAGATGATGTGGATGAGCGAAGTTCGGTATTTGTGGGTTCCATTTTAGTGGATGCCATGATGGTGGCCGGTGGCTAGAGATTTTGTGTAGGATGGAACAAAGGAGCATAAGCATGTCAGCATATATAGGTGAATTTTTAGGAACCTTCTTTTTAATTGTGTTAGGGGTGGGAGTGGTGGCAAATGTGCTGCTTACCCATTCCAAAGGTGAGAATGCAGGGTGGCTCAGCATTACCTTCGGATGGGCCATTGCGGTTATTATGGGTGTGTTTGTTGCACAATCAACAGGTTCGGTGCAAGCCGACATTAACCCAGCAGTCTCTTTTGCCAAATATTGGTTGGGAATTTACACCCTCCCAGTTTTTCTAAAAACAGTCTTGGTACAAACTGCCGGTGCTTTTTGTGGGGCTGTCATGGTGTGGTTGGTGTACTTCTTACATTGGAAAGAAACGACCTGTCCAGTGAAAAAGTTGTCTGTATATGCGACTTCGCCTGCCATTCGACATCTGCCCAGTAATCTATTCACCGAAATTATTTGTACCTTTATTTTAGTGTTAGGAGTTGCCGCCATTTTTGGAGAGGCGACTGCTGGGCAACCAGTTATAGGTTTGGGCCCTTATTTAGTGGGTATGTTGGTGTTGGGGCTCGGCTTATCCTTGGGGGGACCCACCGGATACGCTGTTAACCCTGCCCGTGATTTTGGCCCTCGATTGGCTCACGCGGTGTTACCTATTCCTGGGAAAGGTGCTTCTGATTGGTCGTATGCTTGGGTGCCTGTGGTGGGTCCGTTGATTGGTGGAACCTTGGGGGCATTTATGTGGAAGGCTTTTTTTTAAAAGATAAGCTGACTAACTTTTTTGGCATCGCATTGTACGATTAAGTTAATTAACTGATATACAATGTGGCTCTATGTGTATGTTTTATCGCAGTGTGGTTCTTATGTGCGGGTTACTCCTAGGGGAGTGCCTATGGGCAGAAGAACCTCCCGTGCTTACCTTATCAGACGCCATTCAACGGGCTTTAACCCACAATATTGATTTGCGTCAAGCGCAGTTGCAACGCACGTTGGATGTCTATGATATTTCAGTAACGCGAGAGCAATTGTCTCCCAAATGGCAATGGCAGTCACAGCTCAATGCCTGGCAAAATCACCCCAGCCAAGGTACAGCAACCACGCAAACCGCAGCCCATACACATTTAAATATGGACTACCAACTTCCTGGGGGTGCTCGGGTAGAAAGCCAGGTGGGGGACCAAGGTGCCTCGTTAGAAGTACGTCAACCTTTGCTCAAAAACAGAGGTCGTATCATTCAAGAAGCCTCAGTATTCTTTTCCGAAGAACGCAATAAATTGGGACAAATTCAGCTGGAACAACAGAAAAGAACCCTCATCACCCAAGTCATTTTATATTATCGTCAGGTACAACAAGGCACCATGCAAATTGCTGCTCAACAGGATTTAAGTGAGCAAGCTAAGCAGAGCCTGGCCCGCATCAATGCGCGTATTGAGGCGGGACGAACCCCAGAAAACGATCGCATTCAGGCCGAATTTGAAATCACTCACTCGTTACATGGGCTCACAGAAGCTGAACAAGGGTTAGCCCGCGCTAAACAAGAGTTAGGATGGTTAATAGGGTTGCCTGTACACAGCATTTACCTAGTAGAGCCGTTTCACACAGAAACACTTACCTTGCAACCATTGAATTTTTATCAAGCGTATGCCATGGCACATCACCCCGATTTTCAGCAGTTGTCAGTGGAAGCCTCTATTTTGAATCGTGAACGTTCGTTGGCCGAAAACGAATTAAAATGGGATTTAAATATATTGGGTCGTGTCTCTTTCGATACCGGATTGGCTGGGCTATCTTCTTCTGCTACACCAGAAAGTCAATATTTTGCTGGCATTGAGTTCAAAGTGCCTTTTGGTCAAACCAAAACACGCAAGCAAGCCTTGTTTAAAAACAAAGTTGCCCATGAACGGTTGTCTATGCAGTATCAAAAAATAGAACAGCAATTGTTAAAAAATGTGGCTGAAGCTTGGCAAGAGGTGCAATCATTGAAACGGCAACTCACTCTCAGCGAACAATCGTTGGAGTTGGCTAGGGCTTCGCTAGAAGCCACACAACAAAAATTTGAAGCCGGACGAGCAGCTTCATTTGAGCTGGTTGCCATACAACAACAATTGCAACAAGCTGAATTACAACACATCCACGCCCAAATTGCTTATCAAAATTCAGTGGTTTGGTTACAATATACCTCAGGTATGGAGGGGGTAAACGATGCGTCTTAAAAAATGGCGACTGTTATGCCAGACAAGTGGGCCGAAGGCTTACGCAGATGTAGCATCCAGTCCGAATGGTTATCTGTTAGACTGGATATCAGCTTTCGCTGGTATGACAATGTTTTTTACTTTTCTATTTGCCCCTCTCACCTGGGCAGATACCATTTCATATACCGGACGTCTCATGCCCGCACATCAAACAGTGCTATATAGTCCCGTTAAAGCACGTGTTGTTACGGTGTCAACACCTTACGGCACATCTGTTCAAAAAGGCGATGTTTTGTGGAAGCTTCAGTCAGATGACCTAGATAATCGGTACCGAGCCGCTAAAGCCACTCGGCTTGAATCCGAACAGCGATTATATCACACAAAACAACTTCAATTACCCTTCATCACATTACAAAATCAATTAAAACGCGCAAAACTTTCCGCAGAGCGAGCCCGTCATCGTGCGCAACATACGGAAAAATTGTTTCAAGCAGGCATTGTATCTGAAGAAGAAAAAACATTCGATAAACAAGCTCAGGAAGATGCGGAACAAACGGTTCAAGAAACTCAAATTGCTCTTCAAGAAATAGCCCAACAACACGACGGAAAAGCCCAAACCATTGCTCAATTACAATACGATAATGCTTTAGAAGAAGAAAAAAAACTCCAAAAACAAAAATCCCAACTGGTGGTGAAAGCACCCAGCGCTGGGGTATTATTACCCCCCCCAAAAAACCAAAATACCGTGTCGGCTTTAACCGCGGGCGTTTTTGTGCAAGAAGAACAACCTTTAGGCATTGTGGCTGAAACTGGAGGGTATCATGTGGAAATACGGGTAGATGAGTTAGAAGTGGTTCAACTTCAAGAAGGCCAACTCGTCTCCGCTGCTTTGGTGGCTTTTCCTGATATTCTTTTAAAGGGGGTGGTGTATCGAGTAGGACGACATCCACTCGAAGAAGGTTCACAAGCGTTGTGGGCCCAATATGAAGTGGTGGTGGCCTTAGAAGCCCCCCAAGCCACGGTGCCTCTGCAATATGGCATGCAAGTCACCACCGATATTGAGACAACATCCCATGCCACTCCTTAAATTAGATAAGGTTCAAAAATCGTATGGCTCTGAACTTGTTTTACAAGAGATCAATTTATGGGTAGAACCTGAAGAAAGTGTGGCCATTATGGGCCGTTCTGGCGCTGGGAAATCTACCTTACTTAACATTGTGGGTTTGCTGGACGATAAAACCGCTGGGACCTATGAACTGTGTGGTAAACCTTTACCTCCCTCAAAACATTTTCCCACTTTACGCAACCAAACTTTTGG
>JAHFQG010000095.1 GCA_023266415.1 Francisellaceae bacterium
AAAGTCCTTATTATTTCATTTTTTCTTCAGAAAAGATGGTATGTTTCCGTACCACCGGATCATAGCTTTTTTGTTCCATTTTGGTTTTATTGGTTTTATTTTTAGAGGTGGTATAAAAGAAAGGCGATTCTTGGGAACGCATAATCACTTTCACTTGTTTGTTGCTTCTGGCCATATTACACCTGTGTACCGGCTGTGCGGAGGTTGGTTAAAACAGTTTCGATACCCAGTTTGTCAATGGTTCGCATGCCGCGGGAAGAAACAAATAGGCGGACAAACCGTTTTTCGGACTCAAGCCAAAAACGTTTCCATCGAACATTGGTTTTAAAGCTTCGGCGCACCTTTTTATTACAGTGGGCCACATTGTTGCCTCGGGTAGTCCCTTGACCAGTTATCATGCAGGTTCTTGCCATCAGAACGCTCCTAAAATAGGGGAAGTTGACCTTTATACCAAATTTTTGCCAACCTAGCAATCTCTTATGCCCCCCCTGTAGGAGAGAGTTAGAGTGGGGGTATGTTATTATGGAGGATATTATGTCACAAAATAATGTCAGCCAAATGAATAACATCCGCCTCCTCCTCGGTATCACCGGCGGCATCGCCGCCTACAAAACCCCTGAACTCGTTCGCTTGTTCAAGGACCAAGGCATAGAAGTACGTGTGATCATAACCCAAAACGCCACCCATTTTGTCACCCCCCTCACCCTCCAAACTGTCAGCGAACACCCCGTTTACCAAACCCTATTTTCAAACTCACTCAACCCTATGGAGCATATCACCCTAGCGCGTTGGGCTACCCATATTCTTATCGCCCCCTTAAGCGCCCACACGCTCGCTAAATTGGCTCTGGGACTGTGCGACGACTTACTCTCTACCCTCGTCTTAGCCTCCCAAGCCCCTCTCTTTTTAGCTCCCGCCATGAACCGCCTTATGTGGGAACACCCTGCTACTCAAACTCATGTAGCCACCCTAAAAGGGCGTGGTGCTACATTTATTGGTCCAGCAGAAGGCCCCCAAGCCTGTGGAGAAACTGGTTTTGGACGAATGAGCGAGCCAACTGACATTTTGGCAGTCTTTCTGTCAATTTTATCTCCCCCCATTCAACCCTTACGCTACCAAAAAATTATCATGACCATTGGCCCCACCCACGAACCGCTCGATCCCATCCGTTTTTTAAGCAACCGAAGCTCGGGTAAAATGGGCTTTGCGTTGGCTGAAGCCCTCATGAACTTAGGGGCAACCGTGATTGCCGTGGTGGGTCCTACCACGCATCCTCCTCCCGCGCACCTCACCTGTATTCCCGTTCAAACTGCCCAAGAAATGTATCATGCTGTTTTGGAAATCATTCCAGAAGCCACTATGTTCATTGCCACTGCGGCCGTTTCTGACTATCGCCCCGCCGACATATCCCTCCAAAAACTCAAAAAAACCGCCTCT
The DNA here is from genome assembly GCA_023266415.1 of Francisellaceae bacterium. Taxonomy (GTDB): domain Bacteria; phylum Pseudomonadota; class Gammaproteobacteria; order Berkiellales; family Berkiellaceae; genus JAHFQG01. The sequence continues at coordinate 1,438 of JAHFQG010000095.1, forward strand.
TCTTTCACCCTGACTCTCACCCCCACCCCTGATATTTTAAAAACCGTGTGTCAACTGCCCAATCGTCCTTTTTGTGTGGGCTTTGCAGCTGAAACCGAACACGCGGAACAATATGCAGAACAAAAACGATTGAGTAAAGGTGCCGATGTTATCATTCTAAATCAGATTGATGAAACCAATCCCGCTTTTGGAACAGAGTGTAATCGTGTTACCCTTTTTTGGGACGGCGGGCGTCTTTCATTGCCCAAAGCCCCCAAACGTACACTGGCCGCTCAAATAGGGAGATTTCTTTGTGAACACAGTTCAACTGAAAATATTGGATAAACGCCTTGGCACGCAATATCCTCTGCCCCACTATGCCACTGAAGGCTCGGCTGGGCTGGATTTATTAGCCTTGATAGAAACCCCCATGGTATTAAAGCCCAATCAAACCACTTTGGTCCCCACAGGGTTAGCCATTTATATTCAAGACACACGTTATGCGGGCCTTTTGTTGCCTCGCTCCGGATTAGGCCACAAACACGGTATTATTTTGGGCAATTCTACTGGTTTAATTGATTCTGATTACCAAGGTGAACTTAAAATTTCGTGTTGGAATCGCAGTACAGTGCCTTTTACGTTAGAGCCTGGGATGCGACTTGCTCAATTGGTGATTGTCCCGGTTCAACAAGTGACGTTTCAGATTGTGGATAACTTTGAAACCACAACTCGTGGCGTGCAAGGATTTGGACATACGGGTGTGTTGGCGGGAGAAACGCCATGACAGAGTCTACAGTCGAAAAAATTGTCCCCATGTCCGACTCTATTTTCCGTTCTTACGATATTCGCGGTATCGTAGATGTGACTCTCACTGAAGAAACTTTGAGTGCCATTGGGCAAGCGTTTGGCATATTGGCGCAAGAAAAAGGGATGACTCAAGTGGTGGTGGCCCGTGACGGCCGTTTGTCCAGTCCTCATCTCAGCCAAGTGCTCATTCAAAGTTTGCTCAAAACGGGTATCACCGTGTTAGATATTGGCTTAGTGCCTACGCCCGTGTTGTACTTTGCCACCTATTTTTTAAAAACAGGTACTGGGATGATGCTCACAGGCAGCCATAACCCCGCAGAGTATAACGGGCTTAAAATGATGCTGGATGGACGAACCTTGCTGGGGTCGGATATTCAGACACTGAAGAACAGAGCACAGCAATTTTATAAGACACATCTTCGTGTCACCCCAGCGCAGGCTGGGGTCCAGTCCCTTGTCATCCCAGCGCAGACCGCTTCTAATATCCCCTCTCCCGCTTCGCGGGGGAGGGTTGGGGTATATCATTCTCTAGATGTCACCCCAGCCTACAAAGCTCGCATCACCCAAGATGTTGCCCTTAAACGCCCCTTAAAAGTGGTGATAGACGGGGGTAATGGCGCGGGCAGCCTTTTGGTACCTGATGTATTAGCTGCTTTAGGGTGTCAAGTTATTCCCTTATTTTGCACGATTGACGGTCGTTTTCCCAATCACCACCCCGATCCCACCAACCCCCACAATTTGACTGCCCTCATTCAACTGGTACAAGAAACGGGGGCTGATTTAGGATTGGCGTTAGATGGGGATGGAGATCGCCTAGGATTAGTAACTGAAAAAGGAGAGATTATCTGGGCTGACCGACAACTGATGTTATTGGCACAAGATGTCTTATCCCGCAACCCGGGGGCGAACATTGTGTTTGATGTCAAATGCTCTCGTTATTTATCGACTTTAATTCAACAAAAGGGGGGACGGCCCATTATGGCTAAAACGGGTCATTCTTTTATTAAAGCCAAGATGAAAGAAACCCATGCGGTGTTGGCGGGTGAAATGAGTGGCCATATTTTCTTTCAAGAGCGATGGTATGGGTTTGATGATGCGTGTTATGCCGCAGCTCGGATTTTAGAGATCTTGTCTCAGACCAACACCCCTGTTTCTGAATTATTTAGTGCGCTTCCTAATGGGGTAAACACGCCAGAACTGCACATTGCCATTGCAGAAGATAAAAAGTTCCCTTTTATAGAACGGTTGTTACAGGAAGGAGATTTTGGAGAAGGAGTTCGCGTCACCATAGATGGCTTACGGGTAGAATACCCCTATGGTTGGGGTTTAATTCGGGCTTCTAACACAACTCCAAACCTAGTGTGCCGATTTGAGGCAGATACTCCAGCACAATTAGTGGCCTTACAGCAACTGTTTACAGCACAGATATTCAAGGTGGACCCCTCTTTGTACTGGAGTCCAGTCTGAAACTGTCACCCCAGCTTCCCCCTAGCCTACGCTGGGGCTAAAAGCTCACGAGGTGGCAAAACCCCTTGTCATGCCAGCGTAGGCTGGCATCCAGTCCAATGTGGCTGTGGAGAATTATTTCTTTAAGGGATTAGGGCTGTTACCTTTTGAACTTGACTTTGAAGGATTATTGGACATTGGGCTTGTTTTATTTTCTCTTGAAAAACCACCCAGAAATCTAAGCACCCGATTCTGTTTTTTTGATTCTTCTGTGAGATTCAGAATAGGGTCATCGTCGTCTTTTGCGTCTTTTTCGTTTTTTGAAGATGAAGATTTTTTCGAGAACGGAGCGGAAAGTTTGTTATAAAGATAACTTCCAACACCTTTCACACCATCTATCACATCTTTCACGCCTTTATTATGTTTTTCAAAATCGGGATCATAATCCAGCATTTCGTCATCTTTTTCATCGTCATCTTTTTCATCTGTGTTTGGTTTTGTTTGTGTAGGAAAAGTGGTTTCTTGATTTATTACAAGGGGGTCCTCTTTTTTTGCAGAAAAAATGGTTTCTTTCTTTGTGACAGGTGCATCAGAGTTGCTGATGTTGATATCACCAGTCAGTTCAAGAGGGGGTTCTTCTTTTTTCAATTCTTCAGGTTTTTCAGGTTCTTTAAGAACTCCACTTGTAACAATAGAAAAAAGTTTTGCGGCACTTTCAGTAATAGATCCAAGCAACGTAGTATCTTTGGCTTCTTCTTTTATCGTTCCTGGATATGGTGGTTCTTCATTTGTCTCATTTTTGTCAGAAGTATCATTGTTTTTAACGGGCTCTGGAAACTTATCTTTATTTTCGACATTTTCTGATTCTTCTTTTTTACTTGGCTGGTTTTTATCAGAAGTATCATCCTTTTCACCTGCGGTTTCCGCCTGTTTTTTCCTGCCAGAAATTTTTTTCCAAATCCGTTTGAAAAAATTTGCAATGGCTGCAAGGGCCGCAGGGGCCGCAAAAAAGACTTTAATAACGATATTAATAACGATATTAACGGCTTTTGAAAGCGGTGATGACCCCGAACCTTCGTTTTCATTTTTTGCCATGATATCTCTCCAATTGAAACCGATATTAGGTTATCGGATGAAGTTTACGAAAGTTTAGGACTTTAGAGATTTTTAGAGGGAACGCAAGAACCAACTTAACATTTGTATCGTGAGTAAGGGTCAGGCGTGCCTGACCCGCGGGCGAGGCACGCCTCGCCCCTACAACGACAACAGCGAGTGTATCAAGGGTAGGAATGTATTTATAGGACTGGTATCCGGTTGT
>JAHFQG010000096.1 GCA_023266415.1 Francisellaceae bacterium
GGATGCCAGTTTTCACTGGCATGACATCCAGAATGCCTGATTCATGCAACAAGGTCATTTGCAGCCGTTTATTCTGTGTATCCCCCCCTTTTTTAGCACCCCTATTTTTCTACTCTTGACCCATTCCTCAACAATCTATAATGTAGGGTCAGACTTCCAGGGAGAGAACTATGCCGTACCAACACATTCAGGTACCCGCAGGCGATAAAGTAACGATTAACCCCGATAAAACACTTCGGGTACCCGACCATCCTATCATCCCCTTTATTGAAGGCGATGGCACGGGGGTGGACATTACCCCCGTGATGAAACGGGTGGTGGATGCGGCAGTGCAAAAAGCGTATGGAACTCAACGAAAAATTTCCTGGATGGAAGTGTATTGTGGCGAAAAAGCGACCCAGGTATATGGGAAAGACACCTGGCTTCCAAACGAAACTTTAACCGCTTTACAAGAATTCGTAGTCTCTATCAAAGGTCCCCTCACCACCCCAGTGGGAGGCGGAATGCGCTCACTCAATGTGACCTTGCGCCAAAAACTCGATTTATACGTTTGCCTTCGTCCAATCCGCTACTTTAAAGGCACACCCAGCCCCCTGCTTCAACCTGAGCTTACCCAGATGGTGATTTTTCGAGAAAATTCTGAAGACATATATGCCGGCATCGAATGGGCGGCCGATTCTGCTGAGGCCAAAAAACTCATCCAGTTTCTTCAAACTGACTTAAAAGTCACAGCCATTCGTTTCCCCACCCATTGTGGCATAGGCATTAAACCCGTTTCAGAAGAGGGCTCCACTCGTTTGGTGCGCCGCGCCATTCAGTATGCGATTGATCACCAATTACCCTCTGTTACCTTGGTACACAAAGGCAATATCATGAAGTTTACCGAAGGGGCCTTTAAAAACTGGGGTTACCAAGTAGCCCAACGTGAATTTGGAGCCAAACTTATAGGGGAGGGGCCTTGGTGCTCTTTCAAGCACCCGAAAACGGGGACAGAGATTATCATCAAAGATGTGATAGCCGATGCGTTTTTGCAGCAGATTTTACTGCGACCTGCAGAATACAGTGTGATAGCTACCTTAAATCTGAACGGTGACTACATCTCCGATGCTTTGGCCGCCCAAGTGGGCGGAATTGGCATCGCCCCCGGCGCAAACCTCAGTGATACGGTGGCCATGTTTGAAGCCACGCATGGGACGGCCCCCAAATATGCCGGACAAAATAAAGTCAATCCAGGCTCGCTGATTTTATCGGCCGAAATGATGTTGAGGCATTTGAATTGGTCTGAGGCGGCAGATTATATTATTCGAGGGATAGAAGGGGCTATACGAGCAAAAACAGTGACGTACGATTTTGCCCGTCTGATGCCAGGTGCGGAAGAAGTGAGTTGCTCAGCTTTTGGAGAAGCAATCGTCCGTCAGATGTAAATTTACTCAGTTGTTTCGGCCACTTTGTCGTTCGCAGGCAAAGTTTCTAGGGCGCGAATGTTCATGGCGTGCACCCCCTTAGGACCATTGTGCAATTCATATTCAACTGGCTGACCTGCCTTCAAACTCCGATATCCTTCCATCATAATCGACGAAAAATGGGAAAAAATATCGGCTCCTCCACCTTCTGGGCAGATAAACCCATATCCTTTCGCACTGTTGAACCACTTGACGGTCCCTCTCATAATTCACCTTCCTTAGTTGTCTCTTTTCCTACTTTTTAGGATTTTCAGCACTGTGTCAAGCATTTTGGCCCCCTCCTACCCCATTTCAGAGATCTGCCATACTCAAAATACGCTGATGGCCATTCCATCCGGCTTCGTCATTATTAACTACACTTAAGGTAGGGAGTTTGATCTATGCCGAATGTCATAACCCACCGTGCACTGCAGGAAAAAGAGAAAGCTCAAGCAGAGCGGCCGGCGCAATATAAAGTTGTATTGCTAAATGATGATTATACCCCCATGGACTTTGTCATTTTGGTGCTCGAAACGTTTTTTGACAAAAATTTTGGAGAGGCCGTGTCGATTATGATGCAAATACACACCCAAGGAAAAGCCGCGTGTGGTATTTACACTCAAGATATTGCCCATACCAAAGCAGAGATGGTATGTCAGTTCGCTGAGCAACACCAGCATCCGCTTCTTTGCGAAATAGAAAAATTGTCGTCTTAAAAAGTAACTAGGGAGTTTTTTGTATGTTAAGCAAAGAATTGGAAATGACTTTGAATATGGCCTTCAAAGACGCCCGAGAGAAACGTCATGAATTTATGACCGTTGAGCATTTGCTATTGGCATTGCTCGATAATCCAGCGGCTTTGCATATTTTACGTTCTTGTCATGCAAATGTTGACAGACTTCGTCGAGATTTACGCGCCTTTATCGATGAAACCACCCCGATTATCTCACCTTCTGAAACGCATAAAGATACTCAGCCTACTTTGGGTTTTCAACGGGTTCTTCAGCGCGCTGTTTTTCATGTACAATCCTCAGGAAAAGACGAAGTCACCGGAGCCAATGTGTTGGCCGCCATTTTTTCAGAACAAGAAAGTCAAGCGGTATATTTTCTAAAACAAGAAAATATTACTCGATTAGATGTCATTAACTATATTTCACATGGTATTTCTAAATTTGAAGAACATCAACCATTGCGTCACACGCCCGACATAGAAGACAATGAAAGCCCCATGCCATTCGAACAAGAAGGTTTTGGAGACAGTGTCAGCAAAAGCCCTCTAGAAAGTTACACAGTAAACTTAAATACGATGGCCAAAGAAGGCCGTATCGATGCACTGGTGGGCCGTGCCAATGAAGTGGAAAGAACTGTCCAAATTTTATGCCGCCGCCGAAAAAACAATCCCCTGTATGTCGGAGAAGCCGGCGTGGGCAAAACCGCTATTGCCGAAGGCTTGGCGAAAATGATCGTAGATAATTTAGTGCCAGAAGCCTTAAAAGGCTGTGTTGTTTATTCTCTCGATTTGGGCTCCCTGTTGGCTGGTACTAAATATCGGGGTGACTTTGAAAAACGCCTCAAAGCCTTGCTGCAACAACTTAAAAAAGAAAAGGGGGCTGTGTTATTCATTGATGAAATTCATACCATTATTGGGGCAGGGGCTGCGTCAGGAGGGGTGATGGACGCCTCTAACCTCATTAAACCCATGCTGGCCACCGGGGAATTACGCTGTATAGGCTCAACCACTTTTCAAGAATACCGTGGTATTTTCGAAAAAGACCGCGCTTTGGCCCGCCGTTTTCAAAAAGTGGACATTACCGAACCCAGTGTCCCTGAAACCATCGAAATTTTAAAAGGGGTTCGAACCCACTTCGAAGCCCACCACGAAGTCCGTTATACCAACGCGGCTCTGCAAGCCGCTGCAGAGCTGGCTGAGCGGTATATCACCGATCGCTTTTTACCCGATAAAGCCATTGATATTGTTGACGAAGCTGGGGCTTATCAACGGTTGCAGAGTGCCAAAAAACGGAAAAAAGTCATTGGCGTGAAAGAAATTGAGATGATTGTGTCCAAAATGGCCCGCGTTCCTTCACAAACCGTTTCATCTTCTGACAAACAGTTACTTGGCTCACTTGAAAAAGATTTGAACCAAATTGTGTTCGGCCAAGAACAAGCCATTACCGCCATCGCTTCCGCCGTCAAAATGGGTCGCTCCGGATTGAGCGATCCCAATAAACCCGTCGGCTGTTTCTTATTTTCAGGCCCCACCGGGGTGGGAAAAACGGAAGTCAGTCGCCAATTGGCAAAATCGCTCGGTATTGAACTCATTCGATTCGATATGTCTGAATACATGGAAGCCCATACCGTGTCTCGACTCATTGGCGCACCCCCTGGCTATGTGGGGTTTGATAATGGCGGTTTGCTTACCGAAGCTTTGGTGAAAGCGCCCCATTCCGTAGTACTTCTGGACGAAATTGAAAAGGCCCATCCCGATGTGTTTAATCTGCTGCTACAAGTGATGGACCGAGGGACCTTAACTGATACCAATGGTCGAGAAGCCGATTTTAGGCATGCTATCCTGATTATGACCACCAATGCGGGTGCTGAATTGATGCAGCGCAACTCCATGGGATTCACTGAGCAAGATCACACCACCGATGCCATGGAAACCATTAAAAAGCAATTTGCCCCTGAGTTTCGTAATCGGCTGGATGCCGTTATTCAGTTCCGCTCGTTGGGTGAAGAAACCATTAATAAAGTGGTGGATAAATTTATAAAAGAGTTAGGTTTCAGACTGAAAGAGAAGGACGTGATTTTAAACGTCGATGGCATTGCCAGACACTGGTTCGCTGAAAAAGGCTTCGATAAAGTGATGGGCGCTCGCCCCATGGCGCGACTCATTCAAGAGCAACTCAAACGACCTTTGGCCGATGAACTGTTGTTTGGAAAATTGGCCAGTGGGGGAGAAGTGAAGGTTACCGTCGAAAACGGGGAACTTCGCATTGCCGTTGATCAGGGTCTGGGGAAGCCAGCCAAAAGCAATGAAGCCGGTTAGGAGCGGGGTAAATACTGGGCATGGGGGGAGGGACTACTGTTGTTCGCGGTTACGGAAGATAATGCGCCCTTTGGTTAGATCGTAAGGGGTGAGCTGCACGGTAACCCGATCACCCGTGAGAATGCGGATATAGTGCTTGCGCATACGGCCCGAGATGTGGGCGATGACAATATGCTCGTTGTCCAGTTTGACTCGAAACATCGTGTTGGGCAGAGCTTCTACAATGGTGCCTTCTATTTCAATGCTTTCTTCTTTGGCCACGAACAATCCTTAAAAAGGGAATAGGGGGGAAGTATATCTGCTTTTTAAAAAGAATGAAACTGGACCCCAGCCTCCGCTGGGGTGACAGGGCTAGGTCATACCAGAGGAAGCTGGCATCCAGTCCAAAGGGCTATGTCATACTAGCGCAGGCTGGTATCCAGTCCAAAAGGCTATGTCCTATTTCT
>JAHFQG010000097.1:0-697 GCA_023266415.1 Francisellaceae bacterium
AGTATCGTTGTGTGATCCCGCCCTCATTGCTGATTGCCTGATGCGAGAAAATCCCTCCAGCCAACAGCATACCTCTAATGTCGCTGCCCTTGCTCACTACCAATTAACCCCTGCCTGGTTTTTCAACACCACGTTAGAATGGAACCGCCCCGATCATACCACTGAAAAAAGTGGGGTGAGCATACAATATCGGGGGGAGCGTAATCGCCTTTTTAATGTCGGATATCAATACATTCGTCAAGACAATGCCGAAACCCCCCTCAATCAGGGAGCTCCCACCAAACATCTGAAACAGACCGATGTGTCCTTTGCCTGGCCCATTCGAGCTCAATGGCGGGGCTTGATGCGATGGCATTATGACTTAGAAGACAAAGCGTCCATCGATACTCTGGCAGGTGTTGAATTCAACACCTGCTGTATTGCCTTTCAAATCACTGCCTCTCGCTACCTACGCACCAGCGAAAATTGGGTCGATAATCGATATGCTCGAGCCCTATTTGTACGGATTTTACTCAAAGGCCTCAGCTCCGTTCAGCTCAGCCCCAACAACCGACAAATGAGCCAAGAAATACCAGGATTCCGGTCGTTTGTGGATACGGGGTTTACGAGCGTAGCCCGTCATCCCGAGCGTAGCGAGGGATCTCCTAAGAGTGGCATAGAGGGAGATCCCTCGCTACGCTCGGGATGACGGGCTACG
>JAHFQG010000097.1:707-4878 GCA_023266415.1 Francisellaceae bacterium
ATGACATAGCTATTTGGACTGGATACCAGCCTACACTGGCATAACAATATGATATACTCTGCGCCATTAAGGGAGATTTTCATGATCACAAGAAAGTTAGCTGCCTTTTTGTTGCTTATCAGTTCTTTAAGCTGGGGAGCTGTTCCGCTCGATCGAGTCAAAGCTATTGTGAACGATGGTGTTATAACAGAGTTAGAATTCCAACAACATTTAATGTGGGTCAAAAAACAACTCTCCCCTAAAACCACCCCCCCCCCTAATTTTGCGGAACAAATTTTAGATCAGATGATCCTCCAAAAAATCCAACTCCAATTTGCTGAAAAATCTGGGATCCAGGTAGATGATAGAGCGCTAGACGACCAATTGGCGGAATTGGCCAAATCCAATGGGCTCTCCCTCGAAACGTTTCGTCAACAACTCCAAAAAGAAGGGATGCCCTTTGATACCTTTCGCGAAGAAGTACGCCAAGAGATGATCTTAACGCAACTTCAACGCCGCGATGTCTTAAACCAAATTTCGATAAGCCCCCAAGAAATTGAACATTATCTGAATTCTACTCAAAAAGCCGATACTGAGTACCGTATTCGTCATATTCTTATTCCTTTGCCTGCAGAGCCTACCCCTGCACAAATTGCCCAGACAGAAAAAGAAGCAGCCCAGCTCTTAAAAATCCTGCAAAAAGGCACTTCTTTTGAAACCATGGCCATGCAGTATTCTAAAGGCCAACAAGCCTTGCAAGGGGGGGATTTAGGGTGGCGTTCTAAATCGGCCTTACCTACCCTGTTTGCAGACGATTTAGATACTTTATCCACCGGTCAGATCAAGGGTTTGTACCGAAACGCCAGTGGTTTTCATATAATACAGCTGTCTGACAAACGAAAAAGCATCGCCCAAGCACCTGTGATTTTAACGCATGTACGCCACATTTTACTGAAAGACGAAGCCCAAATTCGTACCATATCCGCCCTTTTAAGTTCCGGAACTGATTTTTCAAAACTCGCGTCAGAACGTTCTGACGATTTTCAATCCAAACCGAGAGGTGGTGATTTGGGTTTTCTCTCCCCCGACGAAGTTTCTCCCGCATTCAGAACCGCCATGAATCGCTTACCCCTATTTACCGTAAGCCAACCGTTTCAAACTGAAGCCGGCTGGCACATTGTGGAAGTGTTGGACCGAAAAGAAATCACACTGTCACAAGAGGCATTACGCGAAAAAGCTCATCGAGCGTTACATACCCGTAAATTTGAAGAAAAACTGGTGGATTGGCAACGAGAATTACGTGACCATGCTTATGTCGAACAGGTGAAATCGTAACAATGTTGGTTATTACTCCTGGAGATCCGGCTGGGATTGGCCCGGACTGCCTGCTGCTCGCTGCCCAAGAGCCTTTTCCCACCCAAAGTGTGGTTGTGGCCTCTTTAAGCCTGCTCCGCCAACGGGCCAAGGAGCACGGGCTTCGCCCTACCTTTATCCCTTATCAACCTGGCATCTCTATTAAACCTGAAGCCAATGTTATTCATCTGTTAGATGTACCGCTGTCAGTCCCTGTTATCACTGGCAGGGGTGATCCGGCCAATGCCCCCTACATCCGCCAAACCTTAGATATTGCCCTTCAGCTGTGCTTGAGTGATCCCACCCATCATGCTCTCGTAACAGGTCCGGTTCACAAAGCCCTGATGAACGAAGGAGGTGTGATTTTTTCGGGCCATACTGAATACTTACAGCAGGCCACAGCTTCTCCGTGGGTTCAAATGGTATTTATGCTAGAAGGGCTTACCGTTGGGCTGATGACCACCCACATACCTTTACGTCAAGTACCTGATACGCTAACGCCCGATTTTTTAGAACGGCAAATACGCCAATTTAATTTAGGATTAAAACGGTATTTAGGGCTCCAAAATCCTCATATCGCAGTGTTAGGGTTGAATCCCCATGCTGGAGAACAGGGCTTATTAGGTTTTGAAGAAAAAGAACGTTTTATCCCTGTTCTTGTGCGCTTGCAACAAGAAAATATGTCACTCACAGGGCCTATTCCCGCCGACACGGCTTTTACCCCCTCCATCCGCACCCAATACGATGGTATTTTGGCTGTTTATCACGATCAAGCCCTAGCCCCTTTAAAGGCGTTAGGCTTTGGGGAAGCGGTGAATGTGACCTTTGGCTTACCTTTTATTCGTACCAGCGTTGATCATGGTACCGCCTTTGACAAAGCAGGCACCCCCGCTATCCAAAACAGCAGTTTTAAAGCCGCCTTGCAACGAGCACACCAATTATGCCATCTGAAACACTAAATCATATTCCCCGCAAGCGCTTTGGGCAACATTTTTTGCATGATGTGAACATTCAAACCCGCTTAATAAAGGCGATAGATCCTCAGCCTTCCCAAACGGTGGTAGAAATTGGTCCTGGGTTGGGGGCGCTGACCCGTTTATTACTGAGATGCATCCCGCATATATATGCGGTAGAAATTGATACTGATTTAGCCATGCGTTTAACTCAAGAATTTCCCCCCACTCAGCTTTCTTTATATATTGAAGATGCTTTGAAATTTTCTTTAATGTCTTTACAAGACAAAGCGCCTCTCCGGTTGGTGGGGAATTTGCCTTACAATATTTCCACGCCTTTGTTATTTCACTTTCTTAAAAATGCCCCCCTGATTCAAGACATGCATTTTATGTTACAAAAAGAAGTGGTGGATCGGCTGAAAGCTTCCCCCAATAGCAAAGACTATGGCCGGCTCTCTATAATGGTCCAATATGCCTGTGACGTTCAAGCTTTGTTTCATGTCCCACAAAGTGCTTTTTCACCCCCCCCCCAAAGTACAATCGGCTGTGGTCCGCCTCACCCCCCGACCTTTTCCAGTTATTTGCCACAATGAACCTTTTTTGGCCATGGTGGTTCAAAAAGCGTTTCAGCAGCGCCGTAAAATGTTGGGCAATGCCCTGAAAGGGGTAATATCTCCAGAAGGTTTTAAAAAAGCGGAAATATCTCCTCTACAGCGGGCAGAAACACTGTCGGTGGAACAATTTGTGGCTTTGGCGAATAATGGTATACTGCCTGTTCTTCATTGAGGTGGATTATGAAACAAAATATACTTCGTGCGGGTCCTTTCCTAATTTGTTTGGGTCTTGGTGCAGGCCTGTGGTTTATGCCACATTCGGCCGCCATTGACTTAAAAGGCTGGCATTTACTTTCTGTTTTTATTGCCACCATTGTGGCACTGCTCATCAAACCTTTACCGATGGGTGCCACCGCAGTGGTTTCCACCACCCTTTTATTACTGACTAACACGCTCACTTTAACTCAAGGTTTAAGTGGCTTTTCTAACTCTGTTATTTGGCTTTTAGTGCTCGCCCTGTTTATCGCCCATGGCTTTCTCGCCACCGGGTTGGGCAACCGTGTCGCGTATGCCTTCACCTTCCTACTGGGAAAACATTCTTTAGGGTTAAGTTATGGCCTTGCCACCGCCGATTTAATCATGTCTCCCGCCATTCCCAGTGTGACCGGTCGTGTGGGGGGGATTATCTTCCCCATTTTACAAAGTATTTCCACCGCTTATGGCAGTGAACCCAATGTGATATCCGGTAAAAAATTAGGAGGGTTTTTAACTCTCTGTGCCTATCAAGTCACCGTTATTACCAGCACCATGTTCCTTACGGCGATGGCGGCCAACCCTTTACTGCAAAGTTTAAGTGTCCAAAATGGTCTTAAAATCACCTGGTCTAGTTGGGCGCTGGCCGCCTCTGTCCCTGGCATAATCAGTTTGCTCCTCATGCCCCTCGTTGTTTATAAGCTCTACCCCCCAGAAATCAAAGATACCCCCTTAGCGCCTGCCATTGCCAAACAAAAATTACATGAAATGGGCCCGCTGTCTCGCAAAGAATACATCATGATTGGCACCATTTTCATTTTATTAGGCCTCTGGATATTCGGGGGCCTACTGAATGTTACCCCAGTCGTTGCAGCCCTTGTGGGAGTAAGTATTCTACTCATCACCAATGCAATTAAATGGGAAAATCTGTTAAAAGAAGCACACATCTGGGAAACGTTTATCTGGTTTGCCTTACTCGTCATGATGGCTGGCTTTTTAAACGATTTTAAAGTCATTTCTGCTTTTAGCGGGATGATCTTAGGCCCTATCTCTGGCATTAACTGGCACATTGCTTTCCCG
>JAHFQG010000024.1 GCA_023266415.1 Francisellaceae bacterium
GGTACAAGAGTCCATTGGGGTCTTCAAGTCCGTCGGGAACCATTTCTCCGTTTGAATCTTCTGGAATAAGCACTTTATGAATAAATTTATTTGTCTTACTTAGATTAAAAGTATTATCCGGCATGAGGGTTGCCAAAGGAAGCACTCTCCAGCAACGTCCGTTTTCATCTTGAATGGCCAATGATTTGGATTGTTTAACTAACTTACACCCAGGTATTTCCTGACAAGTCCATTGATTTTTTCCTTCCTGATCTACAAAAGTGAGGCCTAAGCGGGGTAAAACTCGTTTGCTCGATCTGTCCTTTTGGGTGATTTGGATGATATATTGGGCGTGTTCTGGATAACATTCGGTGTCTGATGGGCCTATTTTGTAGTCTTCCATTTTTTTTGAGGTAACATGAAAGCATGCCCCTGACTTTTCATTATACGTTAATATAGGCTCATGAGTTTTTTTGTTAGTTACAAAAATTTTATCCGAAAGCATCTGTTTCCAGTACAAATTTTGTGTTGTTTGTAGAGTATAGGGCAAATAAGTTGAACCAAACTGTTGTGTTTTTGTGCTATATTCGTAGAAGTACAAATAGGATAAGGACTCGTATTTGTCGAATGGCTCTTTCATGAAAACCATTTCTAAGTTTTCACGATTTATACTGAAATAGTAGGTATGTTCTTTGTAAGTTGACTCAAACAAATGGTTTTTTACGCAAGATGTACAGTCAAAGTTAATAACAGGTGAATCCTTTATGTTTTTTTGAAGTTCAACCATCTTTTCTGCGGAAAACATTTTATACGAAATATAGTTAGAAATATCAACCGATGAAACCTTTATGTTTTTTTGAATTTCAACCATCTCTTCTGCGGAAAACATTTTATACAGAATATGGCTTTTCGGTATAATATTACATTCTTTGAAATTTATTTCCGACAAAACACCTGTTTCCAAATCGAGCGCACAATTTTCATTGGAAACATTTTTAAAGAATACTTTGTTTTCATTTAAAGCCAAAGCAGAAAACCTAGATTTATTGTCGGATAAGTGATTGACTAATTTTTTAAACTCTGTCGGATTTTGGTGTTCCAATCGATGCCAGTAAGCTTTCAAAAAAACAGGTAATTGGGTTAGTTCGTAGGATATAGTGGGTGAAAAGAGAACGGGTAAGAAGGAGAGGTGTTTTGTATATAGTTGGTAGTAGGTTGTGAAGAATTCGGGTGGGAGGATATCCTGGGTGCTCATAGCCTCTTTCAATTTTTCAAAAATAGGTATGAGTTGGGAAATCCCCAAAGCATATTCTATGGTTTCGTGTGGAGAAGATTTACACTTAAGGGTAATCTCGTTAATATTGGTTTGATATTTTTTATATTCTTTATTGAACTCGGTTTTGAAATCTGAATCACTAAATTTGTCCATAAATTGTTTTAATTTTTCTGTTTGGAGTATGGTGGTTGCAATAGATTTATCCAATTCTTCGAGTGGTTTGTCTTGAAAAGCGTCTAGAATTTTGGTGACAAAATGAAAATATTTGGTGAATAGGCTGGGATTGAGTTGAATCGCCTCTATTAGGTGCTCAACTGAAAACAATCGAAACCACAATAAATCTTGGTATTGTTTTTCATAAAAATAGGTGGGATGCTGAATAAGTTCGTCAAATAACAAAAATAGGTCGATTTTTGGAAAGTTGAGGATAGACAAGGATTGTTTGTCTTGGTCGCTATGTTGAAAGTCTCGTATTTGGTTTGAAGTTAATATTTTTGTTTCGCATTCGCGAATTAGCGGAACATATTTAGTGGAAAAGTTGTGTTTTTTAGTTGTTTCTGTTGTTTCTGTTGTTTCTGTTGTTTCTGTTACGCCCAAAACTTTTCTTTGGTTATCAAAAAAATCTTTTTTGGGTAGTGGGCAAGTTTCTGTTTCGTTTTTTTGGACAGGAAAATCATGAATATTATTAAATTTTGCTGTTTTCATTGTATAAGAACTATCATGAAAATAGTGTTCTGGGACATCATAATCTGCATTGAATGCAATTATTTTTTCTGCTGAAAAACATGCTTTTGCATGTTTTAGTGCAGACTGTGTTGTGCTCTGAACATAGGGAGATGTTTGCTTACTTTTAAGATTCTGATCTGTGTTATTGGGCATTGTAGCCAAATAATTTCTAAAGACATTCATGAGCATAATTGAGTTATCGTGATGACTTATGTCGTCTCGATAAAAAAAGTATTGTTCATTAAATTTTTTTTCAAAAATCCCTGCTAAAAAATTAGGCATTGGAGGAGCCTCAGGAATACGTTTTTTTGTATAAGGTCCAATTATCCTAAAAGACTCTCGCATAGAGCCTAAAATCTCTTCGTCAGATATACCCGCAAATAACTTTCCAAGGGTCATATCAGATGTGGAACCACTTATATTTTTCTTTTTTACACAAAAATCTTTCAATCTAGAACCACAGCAATTCTGGTGATCAATCGAAAAATAGGGGTTGATTAAGGAAAATTCGCTTGCAACAGATGCCATATTTTTGCATAATAGCCTACGACAGCTAGATTCTAAATGTTCAAAATTAAATCGGCCTAATCCATTTTCATCGTTTAGGAAATCACGTGTTTTTTCATGAAGAAAATTCGTTTTAACATTTTTCAGAGTGTTTTCGAACATTTTTCTGATGTCTTCACTCGCTGTATATGTATCGCGAACATTATTCAATACCTTTTCAATATCGACATTAGGTTTTGGCCTAAGAAGAGTTTGGCAGATAACTTTATGGCGTTCTATGAGATGGAGTAATTGCTCTTTTATCTCTTTTTCGCTAAAAGGCTTATCATCTTGACATGCCAATAGGAGGGCACTCAGATCTTGTTCAAATTTTAGGTATTCGGGCTCAATGTTTTGATAAACTTTGGTTATTTTTTGTATTTTTTCAGTCAATGTTGGATAAATAGCTTTAAGTTCGGTTTTTTGCTTTTCTGTTAGAGCTTTATCTCTATCGATTTCGATATTCCAATGATGCAAAGACCATAAAACAGGGGGAATATTTAACAAACTCTGATATTTTTTATTCAGAGAGCGGGCAAACGGAAAAACCTGGTTGATTGCGTTTTCTATTTCAAAGTTTATTTTCAAATCTCGTTCGTCAACTAACTTAGTTCGTACAAACCCTACTTCTGGAAATCCTGTTTTATAATGTTCATTTTTTTTCAACATAACCGGATCTGTTACTTTGATGGGTTTAGCCACAACCTGAATAGGCTCCACGCCATCGGTCATATGGTGGATCCAAGTTCTTTGATGGGTTAAATTTGTTTGGGTTTGTAAATCTGTACAATAGAACCCTGTATGGGCTATTTTCCCTTGATACATGGCATCAATAATGTCTAAGACACTGTTAAAGTTGGAATACAAAAAATCACTTAAAGCACACCGAAATTCGGCTGTTGGATTCGAATTACCCCCCTTCTTTGAATATTGTTGTTCTTTAGTATACATACTGGCCACAGCCCCTTTGGGGTTGTTTTTGATTAACTGTGCGTGGATACGAGCTGCTACAAAATATAAACTATGTAAGGTAGCTGCATATTGCGGTGGCACGTTATCAAGTTTGAGGTGCTGATGCTCTGTGATATAAGTCATTAAAATGGCCAACAACTGTTGTTGCAAAGCGCATAAATCAATGTCACTTTTTTCAGATAAATTAAAGAAGTTATCTTCTCCGTAGGGTATTTGTCGAAAAGCCTCTTCGATAAGCACACAAATTTCTTTTGAATAATTAGATTTCCCAGCGTCATTGCAATCTGATAAAATAGCCATTGAGCTGACTAAAGAAGCCAAATGAGGAATTAAGCTGGTTTCTTTTGACAACGAATAAGCCAAAGGCGTTTCTGATGTAGAGACATCGGGTATATTTTTTTCGGGTTCTCCTATAGAATTGGATAACGAAAAAGATTGTTTTTCCTCAGAACTTTTTGGTAATTCTTCCTTTGGTAATTCTTCCTTATTAAAGTTCAATTTTATAGGGGGAACAGAATTAAACGATGCTTTGAAGTCAGAAAATTCAGTCTTAGGGTTTTGACCCGTTTTATCTGGTTTAGATTTCTTGCCTTTCAGCCTGGCTTGTTTACTGGCAAGTTTATCTTGATATCTCAAGTATTCATCGGGGGCCAGTTGTTTTTTAGCAAGTTCGCTTGCTTTTTCATACAAAGCTACTTGGGCATTTTTTCGATCGGTATTGCATAGCAACAACAGTGTGTCGAATGGGGTTCTTTCTTTTGGCTGAGAAAATTTCTCATGTACTATTGGCCGTTTTTTACAAAATCTCTTTAGGTCAATAAAGCTGATCAACGCATTGAAGCCTGAATCCTCTTTTTTTTCTTTTTTAAGGGTCTCATCAAATGCTTTGATATGTGTTTCAGGATGTGTCAAAAACAAGAACATCAATCTTTTTTTTGTTGCCAATAAAAACGTCACTTTATTGATGGCATCTTTTACCGTTTTATCAAAACGTTCTTGCAGTTTATTTATTTTTTCAGGATTTCACAAAAACAACATTCTTATACCCAAAAACAAGCCTGAAAAAAGAGTGTAGATCAAGCTAAAAGTGGCCCCTATTTTTTGAAGAAGGTTAGGTGCCTTAATTATTAGTTTAATGGCTGGCTTACTTTTAACTTTTTGATTGACAGCCTCAGAATCATCGGCAATACAAGCCGGATCTCGATAAATGACTTGAAAAGAATGGCTGCCCATTGATTTTAATTCTATTAAAGCAGTTCCCAAATCATTAGGGGACCAAAACAGCGTTTTTCCTTTCTTTAATCGATTGAGAATCCCCTGCACCTCTTCACAGTTTGGAAACTGACTCACGCTGTTTAAAACAGATAACATTCCTGTGCTTTTAAACAGGGGGTAGGAGGTTGATCTGAAAGGGAGTAAAATTAATTTTGTGAGGAACAAGGGGAATGATACAATGTAATCAATTAAGTTGTATATTCCCCTGTAAAATAGAAAAAATAATCTGCTGAATAAAAGTGGGATTGGTAGTTTCTCCAAAAAATTTTTTATACGCAATTCAATTCGTTCTTTTTTTTCCTTATTCTTCTTTTCTTCCCATTGTTTTTTGCTCAATTGCCAGGCAATTTTTTCTCCTTGTGCGATCATGGCTTTGGCAATTTTTTCTTTTTCAATATAACCAAAAGAAATATCTTCTTGGACCTTTTGAAGGGTATGTATGGTCTTAGGGTTAAATTTATCTTTCTCTTCTCTTAAGGTAGCGTTAAGGTATTCTGTGGCGCTGAGAAATGAAAACCGGGAGATTTTATCGCTATTGGGAAGAATCGATTCAACATTAGGGGGCATATCGGTTTCAGGGGGATATATCTTAGAAATAGCACGGGGTAAGGAGCCTGAACAATCGTCATTATAAAACACATGCATAGTTTTGGTAGAAAAGGTTGCGTCATCAGCTACTAGATGGTCAGGGGAACCAACGTCATGGATTTGAAATGATGTTATTTTGCTTGCTAAATATTTTTTCAGAGACGTATTTTGTTTCAGTGCAGCAATAACGCAAGGGGTAGTTATCATTAAAAAGCTCGTCGTTAGAAACGGCTGATAATCTATGGAGTCTAAAGTGCTCATTTTTTGTAGAATGGGGGCTACCAAACTTTGATTGGGTTGTTTTTCATAGGCGATCCCATCAGGCTCATATAAGCAAGCTAAATCAAAGTATTCTTTCAATGTGTTTTTATCTGAACAATGTTTGATTGCTGACTTTATCAGTGCAGCGTTATTATGCTGAATAGCATAAGTTAATATATTACGAGAACCTAAAGTCCATGCAGGGGCTTCTAGGCCCGTATTCGTTATTGTTTTTTTATTAAAAAAATTAATTAACGACTTTATGTTTTTTTTTTCAATCAAAGAACGATATTTTTTTACTTCTCTGTTGAATTCCTTTTCAATCGGGATATATTCAGTGGAATGCGATTTTTTTTTTAAATTTTTTAAAAAAATCATCATCTAGATTAGGCATAAAAAATACCCCGGCGAGTTAATCGACTAGATTACATATCGGCCAAAATGGCCATCTATTTAATTTTAATTCTGTGCAAAGGTTGGATCTCTCATGACCTCAGACCAAAATCTCCGCTCTAGGGCCAGCAGGTGCGTTTCTGAGGATTGGGTGCCAGCTTCTACAAAACCACCCGCAAGTACAGTCACCCATTGTTCAGCCTGATGGGCTGTTTGTTCCGATATAAAGTGTTGTTTTTTCATATTCCACACCAATGTTTTTAAATGTTGGCAGGCTGAGCGACCTTCCACGAAACATATTGTTTCCAGAGGGGGGGCATATCCTCGTTGGTGATAGGTCTTGGCCTGTAAAATGGCACATGATAGCACTTCATTTGTTTGACTAACAATGATATCGGACTCTTTTAAGTAACTTAACTTTCTTGCATCCAGCGCACTGCCGGATACCTGTCCTTTTAAAATCTGTTTGAAAAATTTTTCTAACCAATCCAACCGTTGACCAAATATCAGGCTATTTTGATATGCTCGCAAAACCAATTCTTTGGTGCCTCCGCCCACAGGGAAAGGCATTTTGGTTGACACGGGGCTGATGTAAGACTCTAAGGCAGCAACGACATGGTCGGCATGGAACATCAGCTCGCACCCCCATCCCAGCACTGAGCCTTTCACCGCCACCACCACAGGCACGGCACTATACCGTAATGCCATCCAGGTACTGGCCGTTTCTTTTTTAATCACGCTACCCAGACTAAAATCAGCGCCCTCCCCTTGTGCGATGACCAACGGATGGGCATGTTGTTCCGATATGGCCAAGGCTTTTTGAAGCCCTTCTAGCAGCATGGGGGTAAAAAAGGGGGTTTTTAACCATGCCACCCCCACACCTTCTTTTTCCATAAAACGGACAGCCTCATTCTCAAACAGAGGCACTTCCCAGGGAGGAATGTGAATTTTTGCTGCATAGGCTTCTTGTTGGCACTCAAATGGGCCTTTATCCCACCCATACCCCCACTGAAAAGCGAGATCCACATCGTGTGTGGTATTGGCGATGGTTTTCAAATGATAAGACGCATAGTCCCATAGGTCATTTAAAGAAGTCCACAGAAATTGAGCTTGAGGATGGGGGTTATCCTTTAACAGACATACCCGTTCTGACCAAGGTTTTTTTAAAATATCGAGAATATCTGGATCTGGCTTACGTTGCGCCAACCGATACGTTTCTTGCTCTGCATCATATACCCACAGTTCTTTTTGGCGTTTTTCATAAATGCCTTTGTGGGTTTTTTGACCCAAAGCCCCTTTTAGTATTAGGGTGTTTATCCAATCAGGCAATTGAAAATAGTCTCGCCAGGGGTCAGATCCCAATCCTTTTTCCAAAGTGTTGACCATGAGGGAGAGGGTATCGAGGCCGATGATGTCTAAGGCACGATAAGTCGCACTAGGTTGTCTACCTAACAAAGGTCCTGTTAAAGCGTCTACAATTTCTGGGGCGATGTACAGGGCATCCGCGTGGCGCAATAAGGACATCCAACAAAACACCCCCAATCGGTTGCCGATAAAATGCGGGGTATCGCGAGCCATGATCACACCTTTGCCCAACCGGGACACCAAAAAGGCTTCCAGGGCCTGCATCTGTTCATTATCCGTGGTGGTATGTGCAATCAATTCGACCAACCGCATATACCGCGGTGGGTTGAAAAAATGGGTACCGAAAAAGCGTTTTTTTAAAGATTTTGGTAAAAAATCGGCCAATGTTTGGATGCTTAACCCGGTGGTATTGGTGGTAAAGAGGGCCTCTGGGGTTATGTGGGGAATAATTTTTTCATAGAGGCTTTTCTTCCAATCGGGCCGATCGGAGATGGCTTCTATTATCCAATCACAAGTCGTTAGTTGAGGCAGGTGTTCGGCATAATTGGCGGGGTGGATGTGAAAAATAGCTTCATCCACCACCAATGGGTTCGGTTTGAGTGATTTCAGGGCCTCAATGGCTTGCTCTGCCAGCAAGTTGGGGTGGTTTCCCACAGCCAAATCGTATAACAAAACGGGCATGCCACTGTTGGCCAGATGGGCGGCGATTTGTGCACCCATCACCCCTGCCCCTAAGACGGCAACCTTTCGAATGATCATCGGAATTTACAGTGTCCGAATATAGCGCATAATGCCGCCTCGGAAGGGGGGAAAGCCAAATCCGAATACAGAGCCAGCGTCCAGTAAATCTTCGTCTTCCACAATGCCTTCTTTTAACACTGCCAAGGCCTCTGTGCACAAGCGTTGTGTTAAACGTTCAGCAATATCGGCTCGTAGGGTGTGAGATGGTTTTCCTTTGATGATTTTTCCCTGTTTATATTGATAAAACCCCTGCCCTGTTTTTTCACCCAATTTTTTCTCTGCTACCAAGGTTTTGAGGCCTTCTGGCACGGTGCCACCGAAATAAACAGACATTTTTTCCAACACCGCTAAGCAAATATCTAGCCCGACTTTATCAGCCAGTTCAATGGGGCCCATTGGCATACCAAAGCGTTTAGCGGCTTCGTCGATATCAGGGCCGGACACTCCTTCTGCGAGTAATGTGACGGCCTCTTGCATATAGGGCAATAAAATACGATTAACCATAAAGCCGGGGGCACTTTTGACCATCAAGGGCAGTTTATCGCTTTGTTTCACAAAGGCCATGGCTTTTTCAAGGGCGTCTGTGTCAACGCCTTCGGCTTTCACCACTTCGACCAAGGGCATGAGGGCCACGGGGTTGAAGTAGTGGATCCCCACCAAACGTTCGGGATGTTGTAACACGGTGCGAATTTCTTCCAGTGGAATGGTGGAGGTGTTGGTGGCCAGCACTGCGCCTTCTTTGAGGTTGGGTTCCAGGGCTTTAAATAGGGCTTGTTTGACTTCTAACTTTTCGGTAATGGCTTCGATGATAATATCGGCTCGTTTCACCCCATGGCCTGCCACATCGGGGATGAGTCTGTCCATCATAGCCCGAATTTCGCTGGGTTCTTTGAGGCGTTTTTCGGCCAGCTGGTGGGCGCGTTTTAGGGCACTTTCCAAAAATTGGGGGGATTGATCTTGGAGGGTAACGGTAAAGCCTCGGTAGGCTGACCAAGCTGCAATATCTCCGCCCATAACCCCTGCGCCTATCACATGGATGTGTTCGATTTTATGGAGACTTTTTTTGGCTTGTCCTTTGAGGCGTTCTTGTAAAAAGAAGAGATGCACCAAACTTTGAGCGGTGCTACCCACCATGAGTTTGGCGATGGAGAGGGCTTCTACTTCGTAAGGACGCATGCCAGAGACACCGTTGTACACCCAATTATCGATGACGGCAAAGGGAGCGGGATAATGTTCGATGCGGGCTTTTTTGGCCACTTGTTTGCGCATGAGTGCACCCAAAATGACGCGAAAAGGCACTTGGTTGAAGAGACGTGCCAACCAGGAAGGTTTCATTTTAGGAGGAGGTGTCAGTGCAAATTCGAGGGCCACTTTATCGATGAGTCGTTTTGGCACGGCGGCATCGACAAAGCCCATTTTACGAGCAGCATCGGCTCTGACCAAACGCCCGGATAGGATTAGATCGAACGCAGCGGAAGGCCCAATGAGGGCGGGCAATCGAACGCTACCGCCCCATCCGGGGTGGATCCCCAATTTCACTTCTGGCAGGCCCAAACGCACATGGGGGCTTGTTTCAGCGATACGATAATCGCAAGCCAGGGCCAATTCCAGGCCGCCTCCGAGGCAAAACCCTTGAATGAGGGCGATGGTGGTGCAGGGTAAATCGGCTAATTCTTGGAATAAAGCCTGGGCTTTTCGGATGAAGATAGCGGCTTCTTCGGCATTTTTTAGGTTTTTAAACTGACTAATATCGGCGCCGACGATAAAACCAGAGCTTTTCCCAGAGCGGATCACAACAGCGTGAGGGGCTTCTAGGCGCACTTTGTCCAAAATCTGGTGAAATTCCTTTAACACCGCTTCGTTGAGACTGTTGACGGAGGCATCTTTTCGATCGAGCGTGAGCCACACAATATTTTGGGCATCTTGGGTATAGGAAAAGTGTTCAAATGTATGTGCCATTATGCGGCTCCTTTCAAGTTTTCGACCAACAGGGCGCCGCCTTGACCACCCCCGATACATAGGCTTGCCACGCCGTATCGAGATTTTTGACGAGCGAGGATAGACAAGAGGTGAAGAACGAGGCGAGCCCCACTGGCACCCACGGGGTGGCCCAGGGCGATGGCTCCGCCGTCGACATTGAGTTGTTCACAGGTGCCAAAAGCATGGGGGAGCTGGAGTTCTTTTTGGCAATAATTTGGATCGGCAAAAGCTTTTACGCAGCCTATTACTTGAGCGGCAAAAGCTTCGTTGATTTCAATGGCACCCATGTCGGATAACCCCAATTTATTTTTTTGCAACACACTTGAAATGGCGTGTACGGGTCCGAGCCCCATCACAGCCGGATCGACCCCTGACCAATGGGTATCTACAATTCTACCCAAAACGGGCAGTTGATGGTGGGTAACGGCTTCTTCGCTGGCCAGGATGAGCAAGGCGGCGCCATCGGTGATTTGGGAGCTATTACCTGCGGTGATGTTGCCATATTTTTCGAACACGGGGCGCAGTTTAGCGAGTCGTTCGAGGGTGGCATCGGTTCGAACGCCGTCATCTTGGAGGATGGCCCCGTCTTTTCCATAGAGTGGAACGATTTCCGTATCGAAATAACCGGCTTTTTGGGCGGCCAAGACGCGCAGGTGGCTATCCGCGGCGAGGGTGTCCATTTGGGTACGATTAATGTGGAATTGGTAGGCGATTTCTTCAGCGGTTTGGCCCATGCTGAGGTTGACCACCGGATCGGTGAGTGCTTTCATGAGGGAGATTTCGGGTATTAAGAAACCCGGTCGAAATTTGAGTAATTGAAGGGTTTTTGCGATGAGAGAAGGGGCTTTTTGGAGGCGGGCCAGCCATTTCACAAAAGCGGTTTGAAAGAGCAAAGGCGCATGACTCATGGCTTCTGTTCCACCTGCCAAGATCAAGTGGCTTTGACCCAAGCGGATGGATTGTGCGGCGGCGTCAAGGGCTTGCATACCAGAGGCGCAATTGCGTTGAACGGTCCAACCGGGGACGGTGCGGCCGCAGCCGAGGCGTAGGGCGATGAGGCGGCCGATATTGGCTTCATCGGCACCCGGGCCGACGCATCCGATAATCACTTGGTCCAGTTGGTTGGGTAGAAAAGGTTGGCGGGCCAAGAGCGCACGTCCGGCATACACGGCTAAATCAGAGGCTCTGAATGGGCCGGGTTCGCCGCGTACTTTTAGAAAAGGGGTTCTCGCTCCGTCTATGACATAAACGTTTGACATGCTGCGTTCCTTGTTAAATATTCTGGGGGAAAAGCATCGACGGCAATGGCTTTTTGGCGAAGGTGCTCGTATTCGATGAGTTGGGCGAATTCGGATTCTTCAATCAAGCCTTTTTCTCGGGCTTGTTGGAATTGGGTGAGGGGTTCTGTTTCTTTTGAAATAAATCCGGCTTTGATAGCCAGATGGATTTTACGTTCGATGGGGGCGATACGAAGGCAGTGTTCGAAGGTTATTTCTATGATACCGATGAGGTCGTCTTCGCCCTGGCCCAGGTAGCAATCTTGGGTGAGTCGCTCTCGAAATGCGGAGGGTTGCATCATTTTTTGAGCTAATTGGTGGGAGAGTGCATCGGAGGGCATGGCAAAAGGGCGGCCGAAGGGGAAAATCCAGGTACGGAGTGCTTTTCCGATGAATTTATTTGGAAAGTTGGTACAGAAATCGATAAAAGCCTGTTGGCATTGGAACAAGCAGTATTGGAGGGTCCAGTGTATTTCGGGGGTATCAGCTTCGGGTTTTTGGTGGGTATCGTAGTAGTGCACGACGGACACGGCCATATAGAGGTGGCTTAACACATCGCCCAAGCGAGCGGAGAGGCGTTCTTTGCGTTTAAGTTTTCCGCCTAAAACGAGCATGGCCACATCGGATACCAGGGCCAAGGCGGTACTCATTCGAATACATTGTTGAATATAGGGTTTGACGAAATCGGTGCGTTGCACGTGAACCAAGCGCGCTTGTGAGAGGCTATAGATGAGGGTACGAACGGCTTGGGAGAGGGTATAGGCGACGTGTTGGCCCAAAACAATGTCAAATTTTTTGACAGCTTCGGCGGGGTTAGGCAAAGTGGTGCAAGCCATTTCGGTTTGCACGTAGGGGTGGCAGCGAATGGCGCCTTGTCCGTAAATAATGAGGTTACGGGTGAGGATATTGGCGCCTTCGACGGTGATGCTAATGGGAATGCCTTCGTAGGCACGGGCCAGATAGTTTTTAGGGCCGAGCATGATACCGCGGCCGCCGTGGATGTCCATGGCTTCTGTGATGACTTTGCGGGCCATTTCGGTGAGGTGGTATTTGGTGATGGCGGAGATGACAGAAGGTTTTTTACCTTGATCGATGCCATAGGTGGTGAGGAGGCGGGTAGCTTCCATGAGGTAGGTATAGCCGGCGATGCGTGCCATAGATTCCTCGACGCCTTCAAATTCGCCAATAGAGACTTTAAATTGTTTACGAATTTTGGCATAAGCGCCGGTCATACGATATGAGAGTTTGCCGCTGGCGATGCTGAGGGCGGGGAGGGAGATACCGCGACCGGCAGACAGGCATTCCATGAGCATACGCCAGCCTTGGCCGGCCATTTTTTCGCCGCCGATGATATAACTTAAAGGGACGAATACGTTATGGCCTTGGGTGGGGCCGTTCATGAAAGACATGTTGAGGGGAAAATGTCGTTTACCGATGTGGATGCCGGGTAGATGGGTGGGGATGAGGCACAAGGTGATGCCTAAATCTTCTTGAGGGCCCAGGTGA
>JAHFQG010000025.1 GCA_023266415.1 Francisellaceae bacterium
ATAAGTAATGCAAGTGTCACGATTTGCACCTGTAAAAAATACCACCCACTGAGGGCTTGGATAAAAGTAACACCCACCAGTATATTGATCCAAATGGTGAGTATTTTCCCAAGTCCTTGTACTTTAATGACGCGGGGGCGCGGTTCAGAGATAAACCCTTGAACCAACCGTTGAGTGGTACGTTGATTACGTAATATGACGTACAGAACAACACTCACGCCCAATGCAAAGCTCAAAAATCCGGTTGCGGCCAAAGTTTGTGCCTGTAACAAAAGCCCTCTCAAGACAGGCAGGAGAGGCAATTGAGATAAAATAAGCGGGGTCAGACAGGCCATTATCCAAACACGCTTCTGCCCTCGGCTAATCAACGCCAGATAAGAGGCAATCAGAGGCGTCCATAATATCCACCATCCCCATAATAAAGTTTTAAATCGAAGCTCAGGAGAAGAAAATTGGTTCATTTTCCAAATAATGACTGAATCGATGGGTAAAAAAGTAGCTGGATCAGGCAACCAATGTAGGGTAAGGGCGTTGAGCCCCAAAATGATACTTCCCAACAAACAAACCACCCCCAGGCTCCAGGCTCCAAGTCCCAAGCCATACCGCACACTTTTTTGAGCCCAGGAATGCCAGGGGAGACGACGTACCACCAATAAGACACTGGACATAAAAAATGGGGTCCAGAGTCCCCATTGCCAATGCGATGGCCAGGGAAAAAGCGGCTCTACGGCCTTAAGAATCAATATCAGTACTGTCAAGAGACTAAGCACCAACATCAGTTGGGTGGATAAGGTCACCACAATGCCGGTCATATTTTGAGCACTGGCTTTAAATTTTCCCACAAACGGCTCAAACACCCCTTCTGGAATGGGTTTATGGCATACATAAGTCAAATGACTGTATACCAATGCCAACACGGTGTAGAAAGACCAGGGGTATCCGGCTGTGAACCAAAAATTCTGTTGTATGCTTTGCAGCACAGGCATTTGTGCAGCAACATTCAATGGGACGGTGGTTACCCAAGCCAACATATGGGCTATCCATAAAAAACATAGGGTGAGACATGCTCCCCACCACCGTATTTGCCACTGCCAAAAAGAGTGGCGAGGGGGATGTTGGGTGTCTGTTTTCTGATACATCAGAGGAAGAAGAAAGGTGGGCAGAAGGCTCGCTTGAGCGGCCAGTAATACCCACTGAGGGTAGCAGAGGGCTACCCAGCCGGAACCCAACAACATCCCCAATACGACGAAGCTGGAGAGTCGTAGGGGGCGTTTCATCAACCGCCTGCTCGTGCTTGTGCGGTTTCTGCTTGTATCAAGATTTTTTCTAAGTATCCGTTCAGTCGTGTCTGTCCAGATAGCAAGGTAGCTAACAATGCTTCTGTTCGTTCCGCCTGCCGATATTGTTGATATTGCATCCAGAGATGTATAGCCTGCATCTGGGCCAATTCACGCAGCAGCCCTTCTTTGGGGGCGATGGAAAGACCATTGAACCAATCGGGGGATTGTATACGCCACGTGCTTTCTTGCTCCATGGTTTCTAAAAGGGAGGGGGAGGCCGATGAGCTGGCGGCATCTGCTGGAGAAACAGGCAATCGCATGGCCATAATTTCATAGAAAGATTGCTGGGCAACGGAATAGATGGTCTGTGCTATTTGGCGATCGACGTATTCCAGCTGTTGAGGGAGTTCCAGTTTAGGGGGAGCGTTTGGATCAGCCGCCGATTCACTGCTGGCGGTTCGAAGTTGGAGGGTGAGTTGAGAGCTCATGCGTGGAGGAAAAGGGTTGGTGAGATTAATGATGACTTGGGTGGCAACATCCACTTCTGCCTGAGAGCCCAAGCGTTTTTGGCCCAATAGGCTGGAGATATCTATGTTTTTCCAATTAGCGGCCTTGGTTTGAAAATACAGGAGTCTGGGATCTGCTTTGGCGGCTTGCAGTTGTTGATTTTCGGCTTCTTTAGCTAATCCGGACAGCAGTGTAGAGAAGTTTGCTGCATTACTGACATACTTTTGTGTGATTTGTCCGGTGTTCATGGCGTGGGTGGTGCCTGGGGCTTCTGTCAGAGCGCGTTGTCGCTCTGTTTCAGCCAATTGGGCTTGATAATTAATGATGGCTTGGGCGGCATCTGCGCGTTTTACATCCACGGTGGCGGCGGCACCTACCCCCAGATCTGCGGCCCCAGCGGTGGGGAGGAATAAGATCAACAAAAGTATGAATAAAGGCATGGTTATTTTCCTAAAAATTATAATTAAATCCGGTATCCTCTGGGGTGAGAGGGCTTTCATTGTTTGCAGGGGTAATGGCCCCTTGGGGTGAGGCAACCCCCAGCATCCAAGAATTGGGGGGAGTACATAAATAGGTACTGTTGCTGGCACAGGTGGTGGACCAAATTTTGGTGGGATCGGGGACGGGGATATGAGGGGTGGTCAGTTCGGCCTGGACGGCTTGGTCAACCGTGGGGGAAGGGGCAGCTTTTATTGTGAGCGGAAGCAACAATAAAAAGTAAGGTAATCGACTAATCTTCACTGTGATTCTCCAAAGCACGTAACACAAGGTTGACACGTTCAGGGGCAAAGACACGGCTCAGTAACTGAAGGCGTTCGAATACGAGGTTTCTTTTTAAAAACAGTTCGCAGTAGCGATTTCTTTTACCGTCTTTGGATTGTTCTTCGGCGTAGACCAGTAATCGAGAGGCCGTTCCAGGCGTGATGGCATCTAAAAACTGCATGAGGCGTACCGCGCGGGCAGAGTGGGTATTGGCCAAAATTTTGACAATATCGTCTTCGTTGGTGAGGTTAAAATTTCTGATATTTTCGAGGGTTTGGCCGAGTTCACAGAGGGCGGCATCGACATCGGGTTCAGTATCAACAGCCCAAGATTCCATGCCTTCGAGGGAGGTGACGATACGATAGAGAATACGTTTATCGTAATCGTACCAAAATTTGTGGACGGCTTGGGTAGATAAATCAGGCATATCATCCTCAAATGACCTATATTCTTTATTATGGCACAATGGGGCGCGGGGTTGGCAAGCCCCAGAAACAGTTAGTTAGTAAACATTGTGGGTGATTTATGGGATTTTTCCGATTGATAGGCAAAGTGGCGGGACGTATTGTCGATGTTCGGGTAGATCGTTGGGTGAGTTTAAACTACGTGAAAGACTCATTCAAGCAGATGACCGGCAGCTTTCGATATTTATTTGTCCCTGCTGAGCCATTGTACCAAGAAACGTTTGAAGAAGCGATTATTCGGTTAGCATTAACCGAGCAAGATTTAAAAACGCGACTGAAAGAATTTCGATCTTTGACTCGATTTTTTCTGAGCATAGCGGGTGCTTTATTATGCTACACCCTGTATTTAGTTATTAGGCTTTCTTTTTTTGGCGTCCTAATTAGTGTTTGTTTGTCGTTGTTTTGTGTGGCGCAGGCATTTCGGTTTCATTTTTGGTCTTTTCAAATCCAGCAAAAAAGACTGGGTTGTTCGATGGAGGAATGGTTTCGGGACGCACGGGACAAATTTTCCCCATGAAATTTTTTTATAAACTGCTGTGCGGGTGTTTTTTTTCAACGTCTGTCAAAGCAGTTCCGACGCTCTTTCAGGTTGCGGGGAGTGATCAGTCCGTTCAATACCTCAGCATGATTTTTGGCCATATCAGTGGCTATTTTGAGAATGAAAATCACCTTATGGGCAATTTGTTTAGTATTTTCACGACGGCCATATTGGTGCTAGGTCTGGGCTTGGTGATTTTTAATATTGTTATTTCACTAACAAAAACATCGAGCGAAGGGGAGGCCATGGGACATCACTGGTCCAGTGTGTGGATCCCCGTGCGTACTTTGTTAGGGCTTATTTTACTGCTCCCCAATGAACAAGGTTATACCAAAATTCAAATGTTTCTGTTTTGGGCCATTTTTAACTGTATTGGCGCAGCCAATAGCCTATGGAATGTGGTCATTCAGGCCTATACAGAAGGAATTAGTATTAATCAACCTACCCCAGTCAATGAAAATTTACTGGATTTTACAAAAGGGGTATTTACTTCGTTGGTGTGTATGGAATACATCAACACCCAACTTTCTCCCTTAGAATATCCCACCAATTGGAGTCCGGTGGAAATGTATTTACAAGGCCAAGATATTATATTTGGATTACCAACTGATAATGATTATCCTCTGTGTGGCAAGATACATATTCGAGATTTTGCCCGATTCGCCAGTGTCTACCGCCAGTATATCCCCAATCCTGCCATGATTGAATATGCACAGATGGAAGCGGTTGCAGGTTTTCAAGATTCCCTCGCCAATCCTGTGTCGGAGGCGGTGTATCTTTCTCCGTCAAGTTGGACATTAGGGAAAAATATTTTTGAACAAGCCGCATCAACGTTTAATGTGGCCATGACGGCTTTGGCAAATTCTTCGACAAACATTAACCAGGTGGCACGAGGTGCCATAGACGATGGGTGGATTTTAGCGGGCGCTTATTATTACAAATTGGTGTCGGCGCAGGTAAGCCCAAATTTTGTTAACCTACTTCCGATCCAACAAGGTCCTAACCTAGAAAAATACGGTCGCTTTGCCAATGGTGCCGGTTTACAGTATATCGTGACACAAATGGCGGATAGGTATATACAACTGATTGAAACCAGCAGCTCTAAGCAGGGGGGTCCCCTTGATCTAAAATTAGCCCCTTCCAATCTGGACAGTAACGCCAAGCAAGGGTGGGATAAGACCTTTGGAAAAATGAAAGGGGTAATGACCAATTTTACCCGCTATTTGTCCACCAACAGCCCTGATCCGATATATTCCATGGCCAAAGTAGGGTCGGATATTATGATTGCGGTAGAAGTGATATGGATAGTTCTGATGATATTGGTCATGTCCATTGATCTCTTAGCTTATACAGGTCTTTGTTTTCAAGGGGCAGGACCCATTTTTATGGGATTTATCAACCTGATTTCTCCCGCTTTGAGTGCCATTTTCTTACTGTTATGGACCAGCGGGGCGGCTTTTGCCATTTATCTACCCCTTATCCCTTATCTTGTCTATACTTTTGCAGGGTTAACCTGGTTTTTTGAGGTGATCGAGGGCATTGTCTGTGCCCCTTTGGTGGCGCTCATGCTCTTGTTTCCTTCCGAAGACGAGTGGGGGCATGCAGGGCATTCCTTCATGATATACCTGGGGATATTGCTGCGCCCTCCCCTAATGATCTTAGGATTTGTCGCTGGTACTAAATTTTTGGTGGTCGCCATTAAGTTTTTGAACTATGGATTTGCCGCCACCGTTAACTCTCAGTTAACGGGCATCGGCTTGTTCAGCTCTATGATGATTCTGGTTATTTATGTTGGGTTGGTTTTATCCATGGTGAATGAAGCTTTTTCGCTCATTTATGTTTTACCCGAAAAAACGTTACGATGGATAGGGGGCCATGGCATGGGAGGTGTTGAAGGTAAACTCCTGAAAGAAGCCCATGATAGCAGTGAGAAAACAGGCGAAGTTACCCAAACGATTGCCAAAGCGTTCCATACCAAGGCCAATAAAATGGCTCAATCGAGTGGAAAAGAAGGAGGCGGTGGCAGTGCATCTCTCAAACAATAGCAGATACACCCTATTCGCCTTCTGTTGGATCATATTGACCTGTGTTTGGTCACCCATGGTAAACGCTGCACCCAAAACGCTGCTCGACAACAAAACTTGTGCTGAGTTAGAAGGCAAAATAGATTTTGCCGAATGTGTTGATGAGGGTGATTTATCTAAATATTATCTGGGTATTATTTTTGGGGATGTGGGTACTTTGCTGGATGGGGAACGGAATGGATCTAGTAGTGATTTGATGGCCCGTTTGTTTCGGGTGTTTAACATTATTGTGTTATCGCTTGGTACCATTATTGTGGTTTATACCACCATTGCCTCGACCATCAACACCGCTCAAGAAGGCGAAATGATGGGCAAGAAATGGTCCAGTGTATGGATCCCCATCCGTTCGGTGTTGGGGGTCGCTTGCTTGCTCCCTTTAGGCAAGGGATACTCCCTCATTCAAATGCTGGTTTTGTGGGTTGTGTTGCAAGGCATTGGTGCAGCCAATGCCATGTGGGGTACTTTATTAGATTATGTGTTAGTCCAAGGTAACAGCATTAATCAACCCAGCATGCTGTACATCCCTAATTTAGAATACTCACTTAAGGCTTTGTTAAAAGCAAGCATTTGTATGGAAACTATCAACAACAATTCGATTTATGCCAATGCGGTGGGGGGGTTTGTTGAAATTTACTTTACCGGAACGGGGTATAATATTGGGGTCCCCGGTTCTAGCACATACCAGAAAGTATGTGGATCAATATCATTGCCCACGACTCAGCAGACCTCTATTTTTGTGGATGTTGCCTCTGGATCTGATGATACCTCCGAACCCATCACAGATGATTCTTCTACTGTAGAACTCAGTATCGCTATTTATAAAATTTTCGCTTATTTACAGTCAGCCGCCCAAGAAGCAGTGCTTAGTTTGCCAGACGGTTGGGCTCTTTCCGGGGGCATGTCAACCGCTGAAACGCAATATACAGATATTATTGCCCAAATTATCCAAAACAAAATAGCCGCCAGTGGGTTTACTGTCAGTACCAAAATACGGGATATGTTGGATAAGGCTAAAAAAGATGGGTGGATCACCGCAGGCAGTTACTACTATAAGCTCATTCGGGCTAGAAATGTGATTAATGATGCTGGGCTTCGCATGCCCCCTGGCACCACAGAGGGGCAAGTGGGACTCTGGTCATCCGAGGTGACTTATTTTTATAACCAATATGAGCCATTTTTCACAAACAGTTCGTCTGAACCTCGTCATGATATTGGTTTAGGGCCCAGTAATGACATTAAAGGGGAAGGACGTCAACTGTTTGATGAGACCTTTGGTAAGGTATTCATGGAGCTGGTATTGGCCATGGTAAATCAATTGTCCTTTCGAGATCCGGACCCTATGGTCTCTCTCCAAAAATTTGGCACTGATCTGATTATAACTGTGGAAATTTTATGGTTTACGGGGCTTATCATTATATTTGCCGCTTTATTACTCGCTTATGCTGCCTGGCCAGGGTTACAAGGGTTTGGGTGGGCCTTGACAGGGTTGTTAAACATGATGATGCCCGTGGTTGGTGTCGTAATGGCCTTTTTGTGGGGATCTGGGGTTGCCATGGGCATTTATCTCCCCTTAGTGCCCTATATCGTGTTTACCCTAGCAGCCCTCTCTTGGCTGATGATGGTATTGGAAGCGGTGGTGGCAGCCCCCATTGTGGCATTGGGGTTAACAGTCCCCTCTAACGATCACCTCGGAAAGGCCGCCTCCGGGATTTTATTGATTACAGGGGTCTTTTTAAGACCCACACTCATGATTATTGGGTTTGTGGCAGCCTCTCGGGTATATATTGCCATTATGGCACTCGTTCATTTTTCCATTGGGGGGGTGTTAAAGTCTCAAATGACGGGCATTGGGTTGTTTGGCGCTTTGGCTCTCATTGGGTTATATGGGGGCGTGGCTGTTGCCATTGCCCATGAGTGTTTCACACTCATATATATATTACCCGATCGTGTCTTGCGTTGGATTGGCGGTCAAGCCGAACAAAGCTCTGTGGCGCATGCTGAACGTGAGGCACGCCAAGCCAGTGAAAAAGGCAGCAGAACCTCAGGTGAAATGGGCAAAGATGCAGCCATGCAACTTGCCAAAAAATCACAAAACATGCACCAGAAAATGGGAGAGAAAATGGGTAAAGCCCATGTTTCTCTGTCGCAAAGCACAGATCAGTCCTCAGGAGGAAAGAAATCTTCTGGGGGTGAATCCCCCCCTAAAAAAGAGACGACAAAAGAACCTGCATCGGAGAAATCTGACACAAAAGAATCTAAAAAAGAGGCCCCAAAAAGTTCGGACAAAAAGTAACTTATTTGACTAAGTTGACTTAAATAAAATTCATTATCCGGGCACATGCGGCTGTCGTTTCGCCGCATGTGCCTCTGCTGCCTTTTGTGCTGCGATGGCTTCGTTCCCCGTATCTCCTCCTAGTTTTTGCCCTGATGTCTGATTCTGCCCAATCACGCCCAATTCTTCTAATAAGGCTTTAGACAAACCTGGATCTTGCGCATCCAGTTCGCTGATACCTAGGGTCATGAGAATGGCCACAGAAGGGCCGTGTTTGATGGTACGAGCCATCAATTCGAGGGCGATGGTAGGCCCGAGCATCATCCAGTCGACGATAATGGCCATGAGAAGTGCATTTTCGTGGTATCCATTGGCATGGGCCAGACGCTTGAGTAAATTTTCCTCCTGTTGTTGGGCCTCTTGTTTTTGAGCGGGGGTTTTCTTTTCGTCTTTGCCCTCTTCTTTTCGATTGTTGTCGAATTGGGGCGTTTGGGAGGGCGGGAGGGCGTGACGTCTTTTACGAAATTCGGCAAGTTTTTCTTGGGCATGTTTGAGTTCTTGGGTTCTTTTTTCGCACAGTGCTTTATCGGCATCAGGCTTTTCAGCTTCTTCCGTGTTTGTATCTATTTTGGTTTGCAGATACTTTGTAAGTCCACTTTCTAACTTATTTATTACTGGCAACCCTTTGTGGACATTTATCTTAGCCAGTTCTGTTAGAAACTGGCGGGTGTTTTCGTCAAAGGGAGCAGTTTGATCATCCGTACCCGCTATTTTTTGACTATTTGCTTTAAAAGCACCGAATAAACCATTATAAAGACCCTCTGTTATTTCTTTTTTGATAGCAGGCGTATCTGAGGGTGTTGGAGATACTGATGTGTTTTCAAATATTTCATTAAAAGTACTGGAGATTCTTGCTTTTTCTGTGGCATCCATACCACCCGAATGAGCTAATACGTCATTTAATATGGTTATACGGTTTTTTTCAGGATGCAGCTCTTGTTCTACACGCAATGCCTCGTAGAGGCCATCGGCGGTTTTTTGGGCAATGAGTTCGAAAAAAGTGGTTGATAATTCGTTGGGGGAAAGTGCGGCATTGAGGTCTTTAGCCATGGAGGTTTCCTTGAAAATAGGGTGTTTCTAGAGTGATTATACCTTATTTTTGGAGAAATGGGGGGTGAAACTGTGGAAGTTATCCAAATAAATTACTCGAAGAGTTATTTAGGATTCATTCCGGGTTTAGATGACTTCCGCTCGTCGTTGCTTGATTTTTTCTCGGGGTCTGGGTCTGGCTCAGGCTTAGGTTTGGGCGGATGTGTTCCGATGCTGTTGCTTCTGTTAAGGGTTGGAGATTCTTTTATGGGAGGAACAGGCCCTAGCCCTTCTGTGTTGGGAGCCTGTGTATTTTCAGTAGGCTGAGTGCTGTTGTTAGCAAGATTACCTAATTTTTCGGCATTTTCCGGTGAAATTTCTTGCATCTCTTTGTTTTTTACCTCTGATTGCTCCGAAAAAACATCCGGTGGGTTGTTGCTCTCTTCCCCAGATTTTTTGTTCTCATCCTTATTCTTTTTAGACCCACCAAAAAGCTTTGCAAACATACCAAAAAGATTCTTCAGAAATTCGAGGAATCTTCCCAAAGCCTCGATAGCTTCCGACAGGATGTCCTTTAGCTGTTTCGGTATAATACTTTTCTTTTTAGGGAGGTTGGTTGTTGTTTTTGGTCCCATGTTCACTGGGGCCGGGTTCACTGAGGGCGGGTTCACTGAGGGCGTGCCCTCTGGTTTTTTGTCCTCTGGTTTTTGTTCTGGGTTCTCTGGTTCCGTGCCCTCTGATTTTGAGTCCGGGTCCTCTGATTTTGGTTTCTCGCCCTCTGGTTCCGTGCCCTCTGGGTTCGTGCCCTCTGATTTTAGTTCCGTGCCCTCTGGTTTCGGGTTCTCTGATTCCGTGCTCCCTGATTTTGGTTTCGTGTCCCCTTCTGGTTTCGGGTTTTCTGGTTGTCCCATATACCTTCCCTGCTTTTAGGCCTTTATAGGGATTATTATAGTTTATTTTTTATAAACGAAGACAAAGCTGCGTTGGATAGAGAAGCTAGCAATGAATAAAAGGCCTTCGGCGAGGGGTTTTGCGAGCCAAACGGGGATATGGAGGGTCATGAGGAACTGAATAATGAGGTAGGCACAGAAGCCGAGGGCGATGGCCAAAGCGATATATTTGAGGAGGGTATGGTCTTTTGGGTTGGGTGGGTGTTTTTGTGTTGCGAAAACGCCTTTTTTGTTCGTTATATAGTTAAAGCTGCCTGAAATCAGACGGGCGGTATATTGGCTGAGGAGTAATTGGTGGGTGGTCCCATAAATGACCATAAAAACGACATAGTCTAACAGGGCAGCCGTGAGAGAGGAGAGCAAAAACCGCAATAAAACGAAATAAATACGTATAGAATCGAGTAATGGATTAAAGTGTGAACCTTGATTGTTATTGATATAAATAGATTGGATAGGAATTTGCACAATACCGGTGTGATGATTTTTGGCGCACAGCAACATATCGAGCTCAAATTCGTAATGGTTAGAGGTAATAGTGAGATAAGTGGGTATATGGCTTAAAGGAATGCTGCGAAGACCAGTTTGGGTATCTTTGAGGGATAATCCGGTTAAAAAGTTAAAAATAACGCGAGTTAGTGTGTTTCCAAACCTACTTCTGAAAGGGATATTTTTAACATCAAACGTTCGGACGCCCAACACCAATTTATCGGGGTGATTGGTTTGAGCAGAGGCGATGTGCAAAATGTCTTTGACGGCGTGTTGGCCATCGGCATCGGCGGTCACCACGCCCAAGGCTTGGGGGTATTGCAGCGCAATATAGTTTAGGCCAGTTTTCAAAGCAGCCCCTTTCCCCATATTAATTTTGTGATGCAGGAGCACCACTTTGGGGGAAAGGTGTTTTAAAATTTCTTGGCTATTGGGGTTATCTGAGCCATCGTCGACCACCACGAGGGTAACATTGTGCTGCAACAAAGCTTGGATTAAGGTGAGAAAGTTGTTGTCTGGGTTATAGGCGGGGACTAAAATGAGGATCATGAAATCACTTGTTTTATTAGTTCACGAATAGCTTCGGCGACACCAGCGGGATCGCGCTCGAAGCCCACTTCGGGGGGGTATTGGGTACATTTAATAATATCAGCAATAAGGTTTTGGGCAACGCCCTCAGCCTCTGTGGCAGAAAGGCCGGCCAAACGTTCGATGTGCACCATGGCTTCGAGGGTGCGGCTTTTAAGTAACATGGGGTTGGTGAAGGTTTCCCATTCGGTTTCGGGCATAAAAGTTTTGGATACTTCGGGGAGGTAGACGGGGGTAAAGGCGGTGACTTCACTGCCATATTCTTGTTGTTGTTCTTCTTCAATTTTTTCACGGCTTTCTTGTTGGCGTTCTATTTCTTCTTCTAGAAGGGAAATAAGGGCAGCCACAGCGCGTTCAAAGGAGGAAGAATCTTCGTTTTCAGCCAAACTTTCTTGAATGAGGGTGATTTCTTCTACTTCTGGGGGCGCTTGCATTTTGAACGCGGGAGCATGGAACACTTGTTCGAAGCGGCGGAGGCGTTTATCGAGGTTCGTAAGAAGTACTGCATCGGGACGTTCGACGCATAACATTTGGTTAATTTTCAAGTACTTAACCGGAGGTGGGTTGGCAAAAAACATACGGGCACGGATGATTTTGGACCGAAAGAAGATATGCGCATCGCCCGAAACTTGGTCTTTTAAGTCGAGTAGGTCTAGGCGTCCTCGGCGATCGGTGGCGGTACTACGGGAGTCTGTATAGTTGTTGGTCATACTACCGGCGTTGATTTGAAAACCACTCACGTTAGTGACATAGGCTTCCCCAGCCGTTTTATTAAAAAAGTCCCAGGTTTCGGTTGGATCTTCGAGTTTCATACAGATTTTAATGTTGGTGTTAGCACCAATAGAGGCGGCTTCTTCTTTGGAAGATTTTTGGAAGGCCGGTAAGTCTTGACCGGCGAAGATGGCGGAGAACCCTAAAGAACGAGCCTGAGCGGGCACAACGGCAAACCCTTGTACGGCATAGTAACCGTACTCGTCCATAATGCATAAATAAGGCGTGGGGGAGTTCGTTGGTTTTCGTTTAATCACGTCTTGGTAGCTACCTTCTACGGCGTCGCCTAAACCAGAGGCCATCATGGCTTTGAGGGAAGCCACAATAATTTTACCCAAGTTGGCTAATTCGTCAGGGGCTTTTTCTAAAGCAGGCAGCAGGACAACCATGATACGTCGATTCAACACCACATCTTTGAAGTCCACTTCGGCCAAGTTGGTTCGGATGATATGGCCATAGGTATCGGCCAGAGAGGAAAAGACTCGGGTGAGCTGCATGGTGATGAACCCGTGTTGTTCGCGCACCTCACCGGCCTGATCATACTTTTTGGCAGGATTGAATCCGGGTAGGTTATCTATATAGCTTGAAATTGGATCGAGAATAACCGTGGGCATATTATCCAAAGGAACGGTACGCCCCCCTTCGAGCGGAAATTTTTTCTCAATCACCATTTGAATGAGAGATTCTATTTTAAAATAGTTTCGAATAACGTGGGCATCGAGTAAAATGTGGCCTTCGTCTCGCATAGCCACCAATACTTTCATGAGGGCTTCCACGAAGGAGATAGCTCGGCCTTTCCACATATCGCCATCTCCCCCCCCGCTTTTGTCGCCTCCGGGCATGAGACTGACCACCAGCTGGGAGAGCATGCTGGAAGAGCCGATGCTGAAGGGGTTCATGGTGTTAGAGAGGCGAGTTTCTTGAGGGCCGATGATATCACGAGCACCAGTCATAAAGTTAACCAACAACAAATCATCTTCACGGCCCATACGGCGAACCATGGAAAAAATTTTAGCAAATAGGGAGTTATCCCCTTTTCCATCGATGTAGATAAAGCCACTGCCCTGTACTAGGGCATTAAAAGCGAT
>JAHFQG010000098.1 GCA_023266415.1 Francisellaceae bacterium
TTGACGTGCCTGTAGGAGAAGATTCTGATAAACCGCTCCTAGATGCCTTAGAAGACCAAGCCTATTTAAGCCCCGAAAAGCATTTTGAAGAAGAACACCTTCAACAACGACTGCACGCTTGCTTGGCCAGCCTCAATGAAAAACAACACGCCATTCTCTGCCAACGGTTTGGGCTATATGGCTATGAAGAAGCCACTTTAGAAGATGTGGGCAGAGAAGTCGGCCTTACTCGAGAGCGCGTTCGGCAAATTCAGGTAGAAGCGTTAGACGAGCTTCGAACTGTGATGGCAACCAATGGGGTGGTATCGGAATCTCTGTTTACGGAGTAAAAGCCAGCAACATCCTATCATTCCCCTACCCCCACATGGGGTAGGGTTGAGGCGTATCTAACCATTAAACCAGAGTTTCTTCTTCCAGCGGCAAGGTTCTCACAATAAGTTCGTCTGCTCTATCTAATCGAGACAACAAACCAGAGATATCGTGCCGCCATTTTTCTTGTTCTGCACGCAACGCAGCATTTTCTTCTTCGAGTTCGTCGATTTGCAGTTTTAAAAGTTCAATGGTTTCAATGGCGTGTCCGATTTTTCTTTCAAGTTTGTTTAATAATTCGATCATCATAATGCCTCCTAATGCGCCAACAACAAATCGATACAATGTCCTACTCTTTGTGCCCTATCCGCAATATCGCCTATCCATTCTAAAATTTGGTACATAAATATAACATCAACGGGGTTCAACTCTTTTTCCATGGCGAATAACTGATGCCGAATTTTAATTTGCACGCGGTCTGACTCTTTTTCGATACCTTCTAATACCGTGATTTCTTGGAAAACTCGTTCAGCCTCATGGCCTTTAAAGCCTAATTCTAGGAGCTCATCAAACACAGAGCCCACTTGCACCGCTTGTTGCGCTGCTTTTACGGAAATACGGACATAATCTAGAAGAATGCCATGCAGACTTTCAGGGATACGCATGCGACGACCCACAATAATGCCTGCGATATCTTTGGCTTGGTTGGCTAACTTATCCTGCACAGACAGAAGATCGAGCAAATCGGACCGGGACACGGGCATGAGTAGGCTGTTGGGCATATGTTGGCGGATATCGCGTTTTAATTTGTCGGCTTCGCGCTCTAAGTGGGCAATAACCTGATATTGTTCTTCGACTTTATCCCATTTTTCTTCAAAAACCAGTCCAAAATAGAGGACCAAGCTGCTGACACAGGCGCACACTCGATTCATGTGATCTTGTAGGGGTTTAAACGGTGACGATGCGAATATATTGAGAAAGCCTAGCCCCATAGCACACCCCAACCCTCTGAGATCGTTTATAATTCCAAGTGTATCATAAACAAACCAAAAGTGTGATATTCTACGATACTCCTATCTGGGGAATATAAAAATCTACGGATGCGTCATTTAAATTTTTCTGACCGATTCTTCATCCGCTTGGGTACTGCTTTAAAGCAACGGCAAGATATTGCCTCTTATCGCCCCAACCCCAGCCAAGCGTATCCTGAAACCCCAACCTGCCATAAGCAATCGGTGGCTCTGATGCGCATTAACCATACGGGGGAAGTGTGTGCCCAAGCGTTGTATCAGGGGCAGAGGTTGACTGCTCGAGATCCTGCCTTGGCAGTCCAGTTCCAGCAAGCCGCCTTTGAAGAAGGCGACCACCTACGATGGTGTGAGTCCCGTCTGCAAGAATTGGGGAGTCATACCAGTTTTCTCAACCCATTTTGGTACACTGCCTCTTTGGCGTTAGGGGTGGGGGCTGGGTTATTGGGAGATAGGTGGAGTTTGGGGTTTTTAGCTGAAACAGAACGTCAAGTTACGCGTCATTTAGAAAGCCATTTGGAAAAATTACCACTCGATGATTTAAAAAGTCGGGCTATTGTATTTCAAATGAAACAAGAGGAACAAAAACACGCCTATCAGGCTGAACAAGCGGGTGCCTACCCTTTACCCCTAGGGGTAAAATGGGGCATGCAGAGCATGGCGTGGGTGATGAAAAAGGTTGTGGCTTATATATAGTATAGTGAGGAGGGTCAGCTACGAAGACTTTAGTCACAGTGGCTGGCCCTCCAGGTAGGCGCCTAGGCTCGAGCAACCGGAGTGTACAGATAAGTACATGAGGATTGCGAGAGCCGACGGCAACACCCCTGGAGGGTCAGCTACGAAGACTGGTTACATCATTCCGCCCATTCCGCCCATTCCGCCCATACCCCCCATTCCTTCTGAACTTCCTGATTTTTCGTCTGGGAGATCAGCGATGACGCACTCGGTGGTGATCATCATACCGGCGACAGAAGCGGCGTTTTGGAGCACAGTTCGAGTGACTTTCGCTGGATCGATGACGCCCATATCCATCATATCGCCGTAAGCATCGGTTGCGGCGTTATAGCCGAAGTTACCTTTGCCTTCTTGAACTTTATTGAGGACAACAGAAGGTTCTGCACCGGCATTGGCAACAATTTGACGCAAGGGAGATTCGAGTGCTTTGAGCACGATACGAACACCCATGTTTTGGTCATCGTTCTCGCCCTTGAGGTTACGGATAATATCAATCACACGCACCATAGCCACGCCGCCTCCGGGTACCACACCTTCTTCAACGGCGGCACGAGTCGCATGCAGGGCATCTTCGACGCGATCTTTACGTTCTTTCATTTCGACTTCAGTAGCACCGCCCACTTTGATGACGGCCACACCGCCAGCCAGTTTGGCCACGCGTTCTTGGAGCTTTTCGCGATCATAATCAGAGGTAGCGTCTTCAATTTGACGACGGATAGAGTCGACACGGGCTTTGATGGTGGTTGCATCGCCTGAGCCATCGATGATGATAGAGCTTTCTTTGCTAACGACCACACGTTTAGCGTTACCCAAATGTTCGATTTTGGCGTTTTCCAACACCAAGCCGACTTCTTCGGAGATAACGGTACCGCCGGTGAGGACAGCGATGTCTTCGAGCATGGCTTTTCGTCTGTCGCCAAACCCAGGGGCTTTGACGGCACAGACTTTGACGATGCCGCGAATATTGTTGACCACCAATGTTGCGAGGGCTTCGCCTTCGACGTCTTCAGCCACGATAAACAATGGACGACCGGCTTTAGCCACAGCTTCCAGAACAGGGAGCATGTCACGAATGTTCGAAATCTTTTTGTCCATGAGGAGGATAAAGGGGCTTTCGAGTTCGCAAGTCATGTTTTGTTGGTTGTTGACGAAGTAAGGGGAGATATAACCGCGGTCAAATTCCATCCCTTCGACGACAGACAGTTCATTTTCTAAGCCATTACCATCTTCCACAGTAATGACGCCTTCTTTACCGACTTTATCCATGGCGGAGGCCAGGATAGCACCGATATCGGCATCGCCGTTAGCGGAAACGGTTCCGACTTGGGCAATAGATTTGCTGTCGGCACAAGGAATAGAGAGGGTTTTGAGGGCTTCGATGGCGGCTTTAACGGCTTTATCCATACCGCGTTTGATGTCCATCGGGTTCATTCCGGCGGCAACGGCTTTACTGCCTTCTGTATAGAGGTCGCGGGTAACGACGATCACGCTGGTGGTACCATCCCCGGCTTGTTTGTTAGTTAACTCAGCCGCTTGTAATGCCAACTTTGCGAAAATGTTTTCCATAGGGTCTTGGAGATCGATGCTTTTAGCAACAGTCACGCCGTCTTTGGTGACTTTAGGGGCACCGAAAGATTGACCGATGGTGACATGACGGCCTTTAGGACCTAGAGTGACGGACACTGCTTTTCCGATTTTTTCAATTCCAGCGAGGCTGGAGCGACGAGCTTCTACGTCGAATTGTATTTGTTTGGCCATGATAGTGTGACTCCTTGATATTACTTTACGATGCCCATGATGTCGTCTTCGCGCATGAAGAGGTATTCTTCGGTGCCGACAGTTACTTTAGTTCCGGAGTATTTACCGAAAATGACTTTATCGCCTTCTTTGAGGGAGGAAGGGCGGATTTCGCCGGAGTCTAGCATTTTGCCTGGGCCGGTAGAAATCACGGTGCCCCATTGAGGTGCTTCTTTAGCTGTTTCGGGTAAATAAATACCGCCGGTACTCATTTGGGGTTCTTCGTCTTGTTTTACGAGAACGCGATCTCC
Source organism: Francisellaceae bacterium (assembly GCA_023266415.1). Lineage (GTDB taxonomy): Bacteria > Pseudomonadota > Gammaproteobacteria > Berkiellales > Berkiellaceae > JAHFQG01. The sequence continues at coordinate 4,121 of JAHFQG010000098.1, forward strand.
GAGGGGAGAGACATTCAGACCTTTCATGTGGGACTCCTTGCTTGTTAACTAACTAAAAGTGCCGATTTTTAGCACTCTCTCACTTCGAGTGCTAATCATAAGGAAAGCCTTTTCGGTTGTCAACTACATGCCATAAGGTTTATTTAAAATCAACACGCCTGATCCTTTCAGCCCACCCTGTGGAGTTTGGGGAGGCCGTATGATTTCGTCCCAAAAAAATTTCTCGGGTGCCACGAGGGATTGGCAGGCTGTGAGCAAAGGTTGATGAGGAGCCCCTTCCAGAATAGGGATCCAAATGAAATAAATGCCGGTAGGCCATTTTTGAAGTGCTTTTTGGAGGGCATTTTGCATCCAGGTGAATTCGGCTTTGTTTTCATAGCTGGGATCTAACACCACGAGGCCTCGTTTTTCGGTGGGGGGGATGAGGGCGAGTAGGCTTTCGTAGGTATCTCGGTAGTGGAGGATAAGGCGGGGGTTTTGGGGTGTTTTGTGCTGGCGAGTGTATTGTTGGAGGGCAATCCATTCTTGGGGATGTTTTTCGACAAGGATGAGGCGATCGATGGGGCGCATGAGGGCACGGGCGATATCGGGGGAGCCGGGATAAAA
>JAHFQG010000099.1 GCA_023266415.1 Francisellaceae bacterium
ACCTTAAAAGCCGCTCAACAAGCCCTCAGCAACGGTAACCCATACGCCATTACCCTCTTCGACCCCCAAGATACCCTCAGCTTCCAATGGGGCGTCACCGCCATCCCAGATACCTTCCTCGTCGATAAAAAAGGCCACCTCCGCTATAAAATGACCGGCCCCCTCACCGCCAACCGTTACGAAGAAGTCTTAAAACCACTCCTGCAACAACTCAACGAAGAACCCGCCTCCATCGGCGGTATCTACGAAAAACTTATCCACGAAATACGTTGCGCTACCTGCGAAAACCAAACCATCGCCGACTCCTCTACCCCCATCGCCACCGATATGCGCCGCTGGATAGCGTATGCTCTCTCCGAAGGCTTCACCGAATCCCAAATTAAAGACTCTCTCCGCCAACGTTACGGCGACGCCATCCTATACAGCCCCCCAGTTAACCACTACACCTGGCTCCTCTGGGGCGGACCCATCCTACTTCTCATTGCTATGATCGCTCTTTGGCGTAGAATAATATGGAAGCAATAAAAATAGGCATTTTGCTTGGCGTTGCCATTCTTGCCTATGCCACCTTCGGCAGCTACTCCCAAGTCAAAGGCTACTATGCCCTCCAAACCTTTGAAACCCATTTGCGCCAACTCGCCACCCAATTGCCCACACTCCCCCCCCAAGAAGCCATCACCCGCCTCAAACACCTCTCAGATGAAGTTCCCCCCTACGCCGATACCTATGCCCATCTGGGTGACCTATATGCCAAACTCACCTGGTGGGAAGAGGCGAGGGCGGCCTATCAACACGCTTACCAAAAAAACACCACCTATGCCTTGCCTTACCTCCACGCCGACTTCATGGCCGGGGGGGGAGTGCTATCTAAAGAAGCTGAGTCCCTTCTAGAGAGTGTTTGGCAGGAAGATCCGCATAACACCACTACCCTCAACCTAAAAGCCCTCCAGGCTTTCCAGAAAGGCAATACCCCCGAAGCCAAACGACTCTGGACAATCTTGCGTGCCCGTGCGGGGGTGGACTCCCCCCTCTACAAAACCCTTTCAGAAACCTTGGAAAAAACGGAGAAAATCCATGTTGAAAACACTACGGCGACACGAACAAGAAAGACAAGCAGCCCAAAGACGCCTCCAAACACAATGGCGTAGGGTTTTTTTTAGAGGTTTGGATAAATTGGTTAAATTAGTTCAGACGCATGACTTATCGCCTGCTCAGTTGGTAGAAGCCAACACTTTTATTACCATCCTTCCCAAAAAATATCTCGAGATACGCGGCAAAGAAAGGCGGCACTCTTTGTTGCATGCCGCCGCTGAATTTGGCCATAGATCACTCCTACAAGCTCTAATAGAGAAAGGGCTTGATCCAACCTACCAAGATACCAACGGCTCTACCCCCTTGCATATCGCTGCTGCCAATGGGCAAGTGGAAGCCGTTACACTGCTATTGCAATACACCGCGGCCGATTTACCCAACCAAAAAGGCATGACCCCCATTGCCCTGGCTGTCAAAGATGGCAATTTGTTGGTTTTGGATACTTTGTTAGCTTCAAAACCCACTTTAAATCTAAACACCCTCGAAACAAAACAAAAAAATACCCCTTTGCTGTTGGCGGTTATTCGAAAACGGACAGATATCGTGGCTGCTTTGCTGAGAAATGGGGCCAATACACAGGTAAGCAATGACTTCAAATCCACCCCTTTGCATTGGGCCGCTTTCCAAAACACCCCCCTTATTGCACTACAACTGATACAACGGGGGGCCAATATTAATGCAAAAGATAATAATGACGAAACCCCCCTTATGTTGGCGGCAGAAGCAGGGAATACCGAGGTTCTTGGGATCTTATTAACTTTTTCAGAGCAGATTGACGAGGAAAACATCAAAAAAGCGATGGAGGTAGCAGTGGCAAAGCATCCGCAGGTGGTTCTTTCACTGGAAAAAGCCTTAAATCCTCTGACAGTTGTGCCTAGTATGGCTTTTTTAGAACCAGGTAAACGGGACGATGCTTGGTCAGAAGAAGAGCCTGATGAGGATATGGCGATGACCCCACTTATCAAGCGAATGACTTTGGTCTAAGGCGGGCGGAGGAGGGTTAGGGTAGGGGGGCTTCTGTATAAAAATACAGTTCTCTGAAGTGTTAGTTTGTGATATAACTATATTCTGTCAGAATCAATCTATAAGAGCATTATGCCCACTTCTTCAGTACAACTCAGTTTACAACTGGTAATACAAAACATTCTAGATGGCAAGATTGTTGTGCTCAAGGAAAAAACATCTCAGAAAAAATATGTTGGAAGTATAAACTCAGTTGAACTTAAAGGTCTCATTCGAGAAGCCCTTAAAAATAAGGTGGATTTAAATGCCATAACCAGCAAAATGTTTGGAGAAACATTATTTTATTTTTTGCTGGTTTGCAGATACGACGATTGTGCCATAGCATGGCTGCAAATAAAAGAAAACAAAATAAATCTCAATCATTGTGTCTCCAACGGAGAAACTCCTTTACATTGGGCAGTAAAAACGGGCAACCCAGAGTTGGTTAAATTAATGATTGACCAAGATGCAAACATTAACGCCAAAACAAAAGCGGGTATCAGCGTTTTGGAATATGCTCAAGAAAGACAACGCGAAAAAGAGGAAGATGACGAAGCGTATGAGAAATTAGAGCGAATTCAGTTCATGTTATTAGATTCTGGGGCACAGTTCACCAAGAAAGACAGGCAATATGAAAAAAAATACAAAAGGCGACATGATGGGTGGTCTACTCCGATGGAACGTTTCTGGGGGAAAGTGGGCGATGGTTTTTTTATATTGGGGTTCGCTGTGGGTATTATCGCTGCGCTAGCTACTCTAATAGCTTTTGCGATTGTATTCGCTACTCATGCAAGCCCTGTTGTTATTGCGATCATCATGGGGATTGGCCTATTTACCACGGGTACCCTGGGGTGTGCGGGCCTATTTTCTCACTTATTGTCAATAATCTGTTACATTCTCCCCGAAAAAAAATCCCACATAGATAACTTACTTAGTCGTTATAAAAGCCATCGAGAAAAGACTGCTCTAGAGGAAACCTCCAGCAATCCTAACCCCTCCGAAAGTAGCCCAACCCCCCCTGTACTCTTTCCAGCCCATACCGAAACCAAACCCGATTTAAATCAACCTACCACAAATGTCCAGACCCCTGTGGTCCCTGGTTTGAGTCCTAAATAGCCTTAAATTTGTGGATCTTCACTTTCAATACCCCCCAAATCGACCCGCTCGATTTTCCCAAATCGGGAGGTTATTTTTTTAGCAGACATATGGACTTGAGAGGCATCGGTGTGGGCTTTTTCAATGTTCTTGCTCAAGGAAGCCATGCGTTTTTCAAAACGGCTGAAATCTTTGGCTAATAGTCCCAAATGTTCTTGAATAATATGCACTTGTTTCCGGGTGGCGGCGTCTTTGAGCACTGCGCGGGCGGTGGTTAAAATGGCCATCATGGTGGTGGGGGAGGCTATCCACACCTTTGCCCTATGGGCCATTTCAACCACATCCGGGTGATTGGCATGAATTTCCGCAAAAATTGCTTCGGCGGGGATAAACATCACAGCCCCATCAGCTGTTTCAGGGGGCAAAATGTATTTGCTGCTGATGTCCTGGATATGCTTTTGCACATCGCGTTTAAACTGTTGGGAGGCGAGGGTACGCTCTTCTGAGCTCAAAGAGGTGTTATGGCTGGTTTTGAAGCTTTCTAAGGGGAATTTGGAGTCAATAACCACATTGCCGGTGGGCTCGGGTAAAAATAGAATACAATCGGCCCGCAAATGGTTGGAAAGGGTATGTTGAAGGGCAAAAGTGTTTTCGGGCATGACATTGCGAAGGAGGGCGGAGAGTTGCACTTCGCCAAAGGCACCACGGGAGCGTTTATCCGACAATATTTCTTGCAAGCTCACCACGTTGGTAGACAGTTGGGTGATTTGTTTTTGGGCCTCATCGATAATGGCCAGTCGTTCGACCACCTGGGTGAAAGTGGTGGTGGTTTTTTCAAAGCCTTCTTGGAGGCGTTGTTCAACGCGGGTGGTCATGCCCAGGAGGTGCCGCTCGGTTACCTGACTTATTTCCTGCACTCGTTTGCCCAGGGTGTCGGCTGTATGGTTTAAACTTTCTTTCAGTTGTTTTTGAATGAATTCAATGTTTTTCAGATGTCGTTCATGGGTGGTATCGGACATTTTATCCAAGCTTTGAGAAAGGGCTTGTTGGTTTTGAAAAAAACCTTGCTGTAACAACTGGGTGGTGCGTTGCTCGAGGGCTTCTAGGGCTTTTTGGGTATCAAACAGGGGAGAGTGCCCTGGTTTGGAAGGGAACAATCGGTTAATGAGCACAATGAGAGCGATAAAGCCTAAAATCCAGAACAAAGAGTAGTTAGTTGACATGCTTTCCTGATGCTTCTGTATAATACATGCTAATATAGCACCAGAGTTGTCTCAATTAAATCATGTTCTTGCGCTATTTTGACAAAAATTTTCTTAAATTTTTTAAAGCCTGTAGTTGTTTTTGTCGTACTGATTCGCGGGTTAGGCTATGGGTGACCCCTAGGGCCTCTAGGGTCTTGGCATCTTGATTATCGAGACCATACCGACTCATAATAATATCTTTTTGGAGAGGAGGTAGGGCATGTATAGCGGCAGTTATTTTTCCAAATAACTGACTTTCTTCAGCCTGATTTTCTACTTCATTTCCAATAA